>DATINB010000481.1:0-14379 GCA_035474775.1 Luteimonas sp. | reverse complement strand
CCTTGCCGTCCTCTGTGCGCACCAGCCGTTGCGACACCACCGCGCGCAGGTTCGCGGACAGGTCCATCAGCAGTTGCGTGCGGCGCTCGTCGGGGAAGAAATTGACGATGCGCTCCATGGTCTGGCTGGCGCTGTTGGCGTGCAGCGTGCTGAGGCACAGGTGGCCGGTCTCGGCGAATGCGATCGCGTGTTCCATGGTCTCCGCATCGCGGATCTCGCCCACCAGGATCACGTCGGGCGCCTGGCGCAGGGTGTTCTTCAATGCGTGGTGCCAGGAGTGGGTGTCGACGCCCACCTCGCGGTGGGTGATCAGCGACTTCTTGGACTTGTGCGCGTACTCCACCGGGTCCTCGATGGTGATGATGTGCCCCTGCGAGGTGCGGTTGCGATGGTCGATCATCGCCGCCAGCGAGGTCGACTTGCCGGAGCCGGTGCCGCCCACCACCAGCACCAGCCCGCGCTTGTGCATCACCACTTCCTTGAGGATCTCCGGCAGGCGCAACTGCTCGAAGTTCGGGATCTCGGCCGCGATCGTGCGCAGGACCATGCCCACCGACTGCTGCTGCACGAACACGTTGACGCGGAAGCGCGACAGCCCGGGCACGGCGATGGCGAAGTTGCATTCCAGCTCGCGTGCGAACTCCTCGCGCTGGCGTTCGTTCATCATCGAATTGGCGAGCACGGCGGTGACTTCACCGGTCAACGGCTCGGCCGCCAGCGGCTGCATCTGCCCGAGCGCCTTCATGCTCGGCGGGAAGTCGTGTGCGATGAACAGGTCGGAGCCGCCCGCGGCGGACATCGCGGCCAGCAAGCGGTGCATGTAGGCACGGGCCTGGTTGAGATCGGGGATCTGCATGGAGTGGCCTGTGCGAGCGGAGCGGGGCGGCCCGGTCACCTTAGGGCAGCCCGATCGCCTTGTCCCGGCCCGCCGCGGC
Organism: Luteimonas sp.; assembly: GCA_035474775.1. GTDB lineage: Bacteria > Pseudomonadota > Gammaproteobacteria > Xanthomonadales > Xanthomonadaceae > Luteimonas. The sequence continues at coordinate 13,444 of DATINB010000481.1, read as the reverse complement.
ACCCCGCGCCGGGCGACGCAGCTGAACGCGGACGATCCGGTTCACGATGCATTCGCGCTGCCGCTGCCAGCCTCGGGGTCCATTGCGTGCCCTGGCGTCGCCTGACGCTCCCAGCCACATCGGAGAAACTCCATGCGTACCCCGATCACCCTCGCCGCCACGCTGCTCCTCGCCCTGGCCGCGACCACCGCCCACGCGCAGACCTATGGCCCGGACGACGAGGGCCGTCGATTCGACGACGGCACGCGGGTCGTCTGCAAGGACGTTGAAGTACAACGCGCAGCGGGCGATTCCAATCGCGTGGGTGGCACCGTCGCCGGCGCCGTCATCGGTGGCCTGGTGGGCAACCAGATCGGCAGCGGCAGCGGTCGCAAGCTGGCGACCGTGGGCGGGGCGGTGGCCGGGGGAGCGATCGGTCGCAACGTCCAGGGCAACCGCCAGGAAGCCCGTGGTGACCGCGTGGTCGAAACGCGCTGCACGCGTCGCTGATCCGGTTGCGATCCGGTGGGCCTGCACCGCGTCGATCGACGCTGGTGCAGGCCACTCCGGGGTCGCAATGGCCGCTCCGCGACGTGGCATGGACCGAGGTGGCGGCGTGGTGATCCTGCGCTAGGGTCTTGTTCGAGCGGTCAAGCGGTCAATTTGAGCGCCGGGAACTGCGTGGTCACGCGGGCCCCTGGGGCCACGCCCCAGCGGATGCCGATCCGCTGCAACCTGGCCAGGGTGGCCACGCGCAGGGCGTCGGGTGTGGACATCAGGATCCGGTCGTAGCGTTCCGCCCAGGCGTGCGCATAGGCGAACAGGTCACGGTGCCGCAGCTGCAGGTCCGGCATCTCGCCTTCGAGCTCCGCGATCGCGGCATCGAGTTCTTCCTCGCTCATCGGGCGCACGCGGTTTCCTTCCGTTTCGATTGGGGGGCGCCACGCCATGCGAGGGTCGCCGCCCCGTGCTCCACGCAATATGGGTGCCATCATGTGTCGGGCGCATGAACAATTCACACCATCTTGAGGCGGTGATCGACCGCCGAATGAGAACCTCCGCATGTGGTATCGAGCCATTCTTCTCGCATTCCTAGGCTGCGCCCTGGCGGGTTGCACGCAGCCCGATGCAACGCCACCCGCGGTCCCGGTTGCCGGGTCGCCGCCTCCGGCACACGTGCCACGCCTCTCCTTTGCCCCCAAGACGCGCATCCCGGTCCGCCTCGCTCTGAAACGCAGCGACGACGGTGGGCGCATGTCGCCCATTGGCGGCGGCTTCCGACCGACGATGGTCTTCGCGGCACGCGGGACCCGCACCATCTGCGGCGTCGACCGGCGCACGGTCGGCGAGTTCCGGCCCGGCGACAGTCACGAGGTCGGGCTGCGGTGCGCGGATGCGGTTGCGGTATCGGCCGACGCCCTGGGATTCAGCGTGCTGGAGGACGGCCGCGAAATCGGCACGGGCGTCGTCCTGCCATGATTCCGCGGGCCTCGGCGCGGCCGCGGCTCGGCACACGCGGCGCAACAGGCCGCTGCGATGCTGGCTCGCTAGCGGCGGCCGTGCTGCTTGCCTGCACGCCGTCCGCCCTTGCCGGGGAGCCCACGCCCTCGCCGAGCCCGGTGCACGCCCCCGGATCGCCGACGGCCGTCCCGGTGGCGGGCGGGCGCACGCGCATCATCCATCGCTGCGTCCGCGACGGCACGGTCAGCCTCGCGACCGCGCCTGAGCCCGGCTCCACGTGCGTGCCCCGGGAGGTCGTCGACGATCCCGCCAGGCCGACCAACCTGTGGGGCAACTTCGGCGTGTTCAGCGGCACCCTGTACGCGCGCGAGCAGGACGGGCGGACCGTCTACTCGACGCGCAACCTGCCCGGTTCCACGGTGTTCCTGCGCTTCACCGTGGAAACGCCGCCGGGTGAACCGGCCCACGAAGGCCTGGGTCGGGTGGGGGCCGCGCGCGTCAAGGTCTACGACGCCGAGTTCAAGGCGGCGGCGAAAGCCACTGGCGTGGACGATGCGTGGATCCGCGCGATCGCACACGCGGAAAGCGGCCTGGACGCCAACGCGGTGTCACCCAAGGGGGCCCAGGGCGTGATGCAGCTGATGCCGGACGTCGCCAGGGAGCAGGGCGTGGCCGACCCGTTCTCGGCGGCGCAGTCCATCGCCGCCGGCGCACGCCACCTGCGCTGGCTGCTGCGTCGCTACGGCGGGGACCGTACGTTGGCGGCCGCCGCATACAACGCCGGCGCGGGGGCAGTGGCGCGCCATGGTGGCGTGCCGCCGTATCGCGAGACGCGGCAGTACATCGAGAAGGTGCAGGCACTCCACGCGCGCTACCGCGAGGCCATGGGGTTCCGGCCGGAGCGACCGGCGCAGTAGCGACACCGCTCCGCGACCGGCGTCGACTCAGCGTGCCGCCGTGGGCGACAGGCGCAACAGCCGCCCCCTGGATCCATCCGCCTCGTCCTCGAGCAGCCACAGGTCGCCGCGCGGTCCCTGCTCGACTTCCCGGATCCGCGCACCCATGTCGTACCGCGCCGCCTCGCGGGCCGTGGTGCCGTCGAATTCCACCCGCACGAGTGCTTTCGACGACAGCCCGCCGATGAACGCATCACCCTGCCAGTCCGGGAATGCCCGGCCGGAGTAGATCAGCAGGCCCGCCGGCGAGATCACCTCCCCCCAGGTGACGGCGGGTGCGGCGAATTCGGGCCGTGTGGGGTGGTCCGGGATGTCGCGACCGTCGTAGTGGTTGCCGTTGGACACGATGGGATACCCGTAATTGGCGCCGCGCTCGACCCGATTCAGTTCATCGCCGCCCTTGGGCCCCATCTCCTGGTTCCAGAGTCGTCCCTCACCGTCGAAGGCGAGGCCCAGGATGTTGCGATGGCCGAGCGACCACACCTGGGCGGCGACGCCACCCTGCGCCGCGAACGGATTGTCGGCAGGCACGCGGCCATCGTCCTCGAGACGGACGATCTTGCCGAGGTTGGAGCGCATGTCCTGCGCCGGGTCGAACTTCTGCCGCTCGCTGGACCCGATCCACAGCTTGCCGTCGGGGCCGAAGGCGATGCGATGGCCGTAGTGGCCACGGCCCTCGACCTTCGGCACCTGCCGCCAGATCACCTGCAGCGACGAGAGCGCACCGCCGCCGGCGGCGTCCAGGCTCAGCGTGGCGCGCGCGACGGCTGCCCCGCGCGTGTCGCCCTCGCCGGCCTCGGCGTAACTGATGTAGACCATCCGGTTGTCCGCGAAACGCGGGTGCAGCACCACGTCGCCGAAACCGCCCTGGCCGCCGTAGTCGACCTCGGGGACGCCGCCGATGTCGCCGGTCTTTCCAGTGGCCACGTCGACCAGCTTCAGCGTGCCCTTCTTCTCGGTGACCAGCAGGCGTCCATCGGGGAGGAACGTCATCGCCCATGGTTCGTCCAGGTCCGCGACGGGGGTGACCGCGAAGGGCCGCGAGGAGTCGGACCCGGCAGCCTCCGACGCCATGGAATCGCCTGCGCCGGCGGCGCTCGGGCCAGCGCTCGGGCCGGCCTGGGCGGGTACGCCCGGCTGGGCGTTGCTCGGCGTGTTGCAGGCGGCGCTCAGCAGCGCGAGCGTGCACGCGGCAACCAGGGCGGTCTTGCTCATGGGTGATCTCCTCGGGTCAGGTGCGCAGTATCGTGCAGGGCCCCGCCATGGCGTGTCACGGCGCGCCCAGGAGTCGACCATGTTCGCCAGCGGCCTGTGCCCTTACTGCGGGGAGCCGATCGAGCTCGCGATCGATGGATCGATCGAAAGCCAGCACTATGTCGAAGACTGCCAGGTGTGCTGCCGGCCCATCGAGGTCAGCGCCACGGTCGACGCCGAAGGCGATGCCACCCTGGTGCTGCGCACCGGGGATGACGCCTGACGGCGACGCCGTCCGGCCCATCGCCCGCCGCAGCCGATGGTCGATTCCGGTTGTTAACGGTCTGTACGCTTCGCAACATCCTGCTAACGATTCCTGACGGGCGCGGCTTCAAGGTGGTCGCAAGCGGCGGAATGCCGTCGCGCCAGCCATGCGATGCCTTCGGCATCGGAACAGGAGCACACCATGACCCTTGCCCGCACCACCGCCGCCAGCCTGGTCTCCCTCGCCGGTCTGCTCTCGAGCTCGATGGCGTTCGCGCAGGCCACGCCGACCGACGCGGCCGCCGATCCGGCCGCCGCGACTGCCTCCACGCCTGCGCAGACGGCGCCCGCCGCCGGCAGCGGCAACGAACCGCGGCAGCTGACCTGGGCGGACGTCGACATCGACGGCAGCGGCGCCATCTCCAAGGAGGAATCGGGACAGCTGCCCAGCCTTGCGCAGGTCTTCGCCGATGCCGACGCCGACGCCGACGGGGAGTTGACCCCGGACGAGTACAAGGCCTATGTCGCGACCGTCGGTGGTGGCGCCTCGCAGGGCGGCGGCAGCCACTGACGCTGCTGCCGGTCCTCCAACCGGTCGGCGCGCGGCGAACGGCGCGCGCCAGTCCGCCCGGCGGCGGCATACTGCCGCCATGACACCGATCCGGCTGGTCGGCTTCGACGCCGACGACACGTTGTGGCGCAGCGAGGATTATTTCGCGCTGGCCCAGGCCGAGTTCGAACGGATCGTCGCCCGTCATGTCGAACTCGATGACGGGCACGCGCGCTCGCGCCTGCATGCGATCGAGACCGGCAACCTGGGCGTGTTCGGGTACGGGGTGAAGGGCATGGCGCTGTCGATGATCGAGGCGGCCATCGACATCACCGCGGGCCGTATCGAAGCGGCCGACATCCATCGCATCCTCGCCATCGCGAAGGACATGCTGGGCCATCCGGTGGAGGTACTCCCCGGCATCCGCGCCGCCGTCGAGGCGGTGGCCGCCCGGCACGAGGTGGTGCTGATCACCAAGGGCGACCTGTTCCACCAGGAGGCCAAGGTGCGCGCGTCCGGCCTGTCCGGCCTGTTCAAGCGCATCGAGATCGTCAGCGAGAAGGACTCCGCCACCTATCGCCGCCTGCTCGAGGAGTTCGGCCTTCCGGCCGCGGCGTTCCTGATGGTGGGCAACTCGCTGCGCTCCGACATCGCGCCGGTCCTGGCGCTCGGCGGCTGGGGCGTGCACGTGCCCTACCACCTGACCTGGGAACACGAGCGGCACGCGCAGATCGACCCGTCGATGTTGCCGCGCCTGCGCACGGTGGCATCCGCGTCCGCGCTGCCGGACGCCATCGCCGCCCTGGCCGACCAGGCCATGCGCGCCTGAAGCTGGGGATGCGGGCAACCGGGGTGCGCGGCGACAGGCCGCGGCCGGTGGTCCACAATCGTCGGATGCGCCTCGCCACCGTCCTGCTGAGCACCTGCGCGGTCCTGACCGGTTGCGGCACCGAGCAGGTGCCGACGGCGGCGCAACTCCCGATCGCCCGTGGCGATGCGCGCGTGGAGTGGCGCGGACTCGCCGCGTGCGCGGATTGCGAGGGCATCGAGACGGTGCTGGTGCTGGAGCGTGCCGGGGACGAGCGGCGCTATGACCTGGTGGAGACGTTCCTCGCCGAGGACGGTGGCGGCCGGTTCGGCGAAGTCGGTGAGTGGACGCTGCAGGCCGCCACCCTCGACCTGTCCAGCAGCACCGGCGCGCGGCGCCGCTACCGGGTCCTGCCGGGCGGCGGACTGGGTCCCGATGCCGATGGGGACGTGCCGGCAGACCAGGGCAATGGCGTGCTGCTGCCGTACCAGGCGGCCACCCGGTGACGGTCGGCCTGCCCGGCCCCACCGTTGCCCGCAGGCTGCTGCTGGGCGCCATCCTGGCCTGCGGTGCGGGTCCGGTTGCGGGGGCGCAGGACCTGCCGGACGCCCATGGCGCCGCGACCGGCGACGCCGTGGACGCCCTGGTGTCCGCGGGCACGGGCGATGCCTGGAGCGATCGTCAACTGCACGACATCGATCTCTACGCCGCCCGCCACCGGGACGCATTCGTGGACGAACTGGTGCGGTACTTCGATGCGCCGCGCGCATTCGTGGAAGGCGTGCTGGCCCAGCCCGGCTGGCGCGCGGGAGAGCTGTACTACGCGTGCGCCGTGGCGCGCGTCGCCGGCCGTCCATGCCGCGCCGTGGCCGAGCTCAGGGCGCGCGCGCGTCAGGCGCCCTGGGAGTCGCTTGCGGCGCAGGTCGGCATCGAGCCGGGCTCGGCGCAAGCGGCACGGCTCGGCGAGAGCTTCGCGGCCAGCTACCGGCGCTGGGCGAGGCCACTGCCGCCGAAGGCGGCGCCGGCACCCGACGGCAGCCGATGAACGCCCCCGCGCCACGGCACGCCGCCGGATGCGGCAGGCCTGTCGCGTGCGACTGCGCACGTTGCCACGCGTACCACCGGTCGCTGCGCCTCTCCGTCGCCCCGATGATGGACTGGACCGACAGTCATTGCCGTGTGTTCCATCGCCTGCTCGCGCCACACGCGCGGCTGTACACGGAGATGGTGCATGCCAACGCGGTGGTGCTCGGAGACCGTGGCCGCCTGCTGGCGATGGACCCGGTGGAGCATCCGGTCGCGTTGCAGCTCGGTGGCAGCCAGCCCGCGCTGCTGGCCCAGGCGGCCGCGATCGGCGAGGCGCACGGCTTCGACGAGATCAATCTCAACGTCGGCTGCCCGTCCGACCGCGTGCAGGCCGGGCGCTTCGGTGCCTGCCTGATGCGCGAGCCGGCGCTGGTCGCCGACTGCGTGGCGGCGATGCGCGCGGCCTGCACCGTTCCGGTCACCGTGAAGTGCCGGCTCGGCGTGGACGACGACCACGACTACGAGCGCTTCGCGGCGTTCGTCGCAACCGTCGGCGCCGCCGGTTGCGACCTGCTGGTGGTCCATGCCCGCAACGCCTGGTTGCAGGGGCTGTCGCCGAAACAGAACCGCGACGTGCCGCCGCTGCGTTACGACTGGGCCTACCGCCTGAAGCGCGAGCGACCGACGCTCGCCGTGGTGATCAATGGCGGCATCGATTCGGCCATGGCCGTGCACACGCACCTGGCGCACGTGGACGGGGTGATGCTCGGCCGCGCCGCCTACCACGACCCTTACCTGCTGCACCAGGTGGATGCCGCATTGGCCGGGACCGCGGTGCACACGCGTGCGGCGTTGTTGCAGGCGTGGCGCCCGTATGTCGAAGCCCGGCTGGCGCACGGCGTCGCACTGAAGCACATGACCCGCCACCTGCTCGGGCTGTTCAACGGACAACCCGGCGGGCGCGCGTTCCGGCAGGTGTTGAGCGAAGGTGCACACCGTGACGGGGCCGGCTGGGCGTTGGTCGAGGCCGCACTCGCGCGCACCGCACCGGCCGCGGATTCGGCGGACGCCGCATGACGGTCACCCGTGATCTCCCGGTGTTCCTGGCGGCCGCACAGCGCTGCGCGCCGGATTTCGGCCCGGCCACCGCACGCGCGGCGTTCCTGGTCGAACCCGCCGGTCTCGCGCGCACCGACTGTGCGGCCGACAATCGCTACACCGCCGAGGCGGGCGCGTTCGATCCGGAGCGCGCAGCGGCGCAGCACCGCCGCCTGCATCGCGCCCTGGCCGGGGTGTTGCCCACCGTGTGCTTTGCGGGCGACCCCGACGCGCCCGACGACGTGTTTCCCAACAACGTCTTCGCCACCGTGGCCGGGCGTCTGGTGGTGGGCCGCATGCACCATGCGGTACGGCGGCGTGAGGCGGCGCGCGGCGACATCCGCGGGTTCTTCGGTGGGTTGCTCGGGTATGCCGAGCACGACCTGTCGATGCAGCCGCATCCGTGCGAGCTCACCGGTGCGCTCGTCATCGACCGCCGTCGCGGACTGGGCTTCTGCGGGCTCTCCGCTCGCTGCGACGAGGCCGGTGCGCGGCTGATGCACGACGCGCTGGGCCTGCGCACCACGCTGCTGTTCGACCTTGCCGAGGGCGAGTACCACACCAACGTGGTGCTGGCGGTGCTCGCCGGACGGGCCGCGCTGGTCTGGGCCGGTGGCTTCGCCGATGCCGCGGTGGCCCGCGCGATCGCGAGCCTGTACGCACCGCACGCGGTCCTGCTCGCGCCGTGCGAGCAGGCGGCATTCGCCGCCAACGCCATTGCCCTGTCCGACGACACGGCCTGGATGAGTGCAGGCGCGGACCGGGCATTGACGCCGGCCAGCCGGGCCGTGCTGCACGGTGCCGGATTGCAGATCGCCTCGGTGCGGCTCGACGCGATCGAGGCCGCCGGCGGCTCCCTGCGCTGCTGCGTGGCGGAGATCTTCTGACCGTGGGGGCGGGACATTGAAATCGCCGCGGCCACGTGGTTAAGGTTGATTCACTGCCCGATTCGAACAATGCATGCTTCGACGACGCCTTGCTCCTGTACCTTGAAGGCGTCCACCCACCAGGGCCTCCGATGTCCGCTGCATCCCTGACAACCTGCGTGTCGTGCCTGCTGGTCGCCCTCGTGGTCGCATCGCCCGCGCATGCCGACGGACGCAACGATCGCGGGCGCGGCGAGCGCGACCGGGATGCCCGCGATCGGGATGTCCGCGACGAACGGCCGCCGCGCAGTGGCGACGCACTGGCCGATTCGGTGCGCCGGATCGAACGCAACAAGCGCGGCCAGGTGCTCAGCGCCGAGCGCGTGCCCTACGACGGGCGCGACATCAACCGCATCAAGGTGGTCGACGATCGCGGCCGCGTGCGTGTGTACATGGACGACCCCGCGCGCGGGCAGCCGGTGCGTACACGCGACGACGACGACTGAGTTCGCACCCTAGCCCGCACGCGACGTGGCTGCTGGACGGCCGTGCCCGACCCCTCCGGAGAGACCCATGCGAATCCTGCTCGTCGAAGACGAAGCGCCCCTGCGCGAGACCCTCGCTGCGCGACTGAAGCGCGAGGGCTACGCGGTGGACGCCGCCCAGGACGGCGAGGAGGGGCTGTACATGGGCCGCGAGGTGCCGTTCGACGTCGGCATCATCGATCTCGGCCTGCCGAAGATGTCCGGCATGGAACTGGTGCGCGCGTTGCGCGACGAGGGCAAGCAGTTTCCGGTGCTGATCCTCACCGCACGGTCGAGCTGGCAGGACAAGGTCGACGGGCTCAAGCAGGGTGCCGACGATTACCTGGTGAAGCCGTTCCACGTGGAAGAGCTGCTGGCGCGCATCAACGCGCTGGTCCGCCGCGCCGCCGGATGGAGCAAGCCCACACTGGAATGCGGCGCCGTGGTGCTCGACCTGGCCGCGCAGACGGTGAGCGTCAACGGCAGCAACGTCGACCTGACCAGCTACGAATACAAGGTGCTCGAGTACCTGATGATGCACGCCGGCGAGCTGGTCTCGAAGGCGGACCTCACCGAACACATCTACCAGCAGGATTTCGACCGCGACTCAAACGTGCTGGAGGTCTTCATCGGCCGACTGCGCAAGAAGCTGGATCCGGACGGGTCGCTGAAGCCGATCGAGACGGTCCGCGGTCGCGGCTACCGGTTCGCGATCCCGCGTACCGGCGAAGGATGATCCGGACCGCCTCGGTCGTCGCCGACGCGGCCGCGTCGCGGATCGCGCACGCACTGGGGCATGCAGGTGGACTGGTCGGAACTGCGTGAGGGCAAGGCACTTGCGTGGCGACCGCAATCCCTGCAGGCGCGGCAGTTGCTCGCCGCCAGCATGGGGCTCGTGGCCTTCCTCGCGCTCGCCGGTTATTCGCTCGACCGCGCGTTCGTCGACGTGGCCAGCCAGGGCCTGCGCGAACGGCTGAAGAGCTACGCGTTCGTCTACGCGGGCGGCATCGATTTCGCACGCGACGGTTCGCTGATTCCGCCGTACATCCAGCCCGATGGCCGATTCGATCGCCCGGGCAGCGGCCTGTATGCGGAAGTGCTGCTGCCGGCGGACAGCTGGACATCGGGTTCGGCGCGCGGACCGTTGTTGCCGGCCTCGGACATGCTGGGCGCCCTCGAGGAGCGCTTCGAGGGCCCGTTGCCGATCGTGCGCAGCGATGGGCTGCGGGGCGAGGTCTACCGCTACGGACTGGGCCTGGTCGATGCCAGCCGCGGCGCGGCGGCGGAGTTTCCGTACACGATCTACATCATGGAAGACGCCGGCACGCTGCCGCGCCAGGTGGAAGTGTTCCGGCGCGCGCTGTGGGGGTACCTGGGCATCGCCGGCTGCGTGCTGCTGCTGCTGCAGGCGGTGATCCTGCGCTGGAGCCTGCTGCCCCTGCGGCGCGTGATCGCCGAGCTCAAGCGCGTGCAGCGCGGCCAGGCCCACCGCATGGGCGAGCACCATCCGCGCGAGCTGGAACCGCTGACGGAGAGCATCAACGCGCTGGTGGAGAGCGAGCGCGAGAATCTCGACCGGCAGCGCAACACCATGTCGGACCTGGCGCACAGCCTGAAGACGCCGCTGGCGGTGTTGCGCACCCGCCTGGAGACCGACGCCAGCGAAGCCGAACTCCGTGAGGAGGTGGCGTCACAGGTGCGGCGCATGACGGACCTGGTGAATTACCAGCTGGGCCGCGCGGCTTCGGCCGGGCACAAGCTGTTCTCGGCTCCGATCGGCATCGAAACCCACGCAGAGCAGATCGTGCGCGGGCTGGAGAAGATCTACGCCGCCAAGGGCGTGGTCTGCGAGTTCGAACTCGACCCGGCGGCACTGTTCCATGGCGAGCCGGGCGACCTGCAGGAGCTGCTGGGCAACCTGCTGGAAAACGCGTTCAAGTGGGCGCATTCGCGGGTACTGCTGACCACGCGCACCGGCGAGACGGCGGCGAACCGCCGGCCCGGGCTGTTTCTTGCGGTGGAGGACGACGGCCCCGGCATCCCCGCGGAACGCATCGCGCATGTCTTGCAGCGCGGTGTGCGCGGCGACGAGCGCGTGCAGGGCCACGGCATCGGCCTCGCCATCGTCCAGGACATCGTGCGCAGCTACCGGGGCGACCTGCACGTGGAGCAGGGCAGCGAGCTGGGCGGCGCGCGGTTCGAGGTCAGGCTGCCGCCGGGCCTGTAGGCGCAGGCACTGCGTGGGACACCCCGTAGAAGCGCGCGAGGTGGCCGGCGACGGCCGGCAGCGCGGCGTGCAGCCTGGCCGGATCGCTGAAGTGGTATTCGCTGCAGACGGCGAAGAATTCCTCGGGCGCCTCCGCGGCATAGCGGTCGATGGCGGTCGGCCGTCCATGCGCCGCCGCGTCCGCGAACGCATCGAACGCCTGCTGGAAATCCCGTGCCCATTCGTGCTGCCAGGTCCTTGGCAGGGGCGGGGTGCCATCCATGGCCCCGTCGAGCGCATCCAGCTTGTGCGCCATTTCGTGCACGGCGACGCAGAACCCGGCGGCAGGCTCGGCCAGATCGGCTTCGACGTCGGCCCAGGACAGGATCAGCGGGCCGTGGTCCCAGGATTCACCGATCAGGTCGTCGTCCCACGCGTGCATCACGCCGGTCGCATCGACGTGGGTGCGACCGACCCGGAACGCCGCGGGGTACAGGATCAGCTCCGTCCACCCGTGCAGCCCTTCCTCGCCGAACTCCAGCAGCGGCAGGCAGCACAGGGCGGCAAGCAACACGCGGTTGCCGTCGTCGAGCGCCAGCCCGTCGACCGGGGTCATCGTCTTGTCGTGCAGGAAGCGTGCCGCGAGCCGCTGCAGGCGGGCATCGCGCACCGGGTCCAGGCGTGCGACCAGGCACGCCCGGGCCCGCGCCGCCTGCCACAGGCCAGGATCCACGGGGCGCGGGGTACGGCGGAACAGGCGGCCGATCATGCCGCCGGGGTGTGGCTCAGCGGAACATGCCCGGCAGGAAGCTGTGCCAGCGCGGCGCGCGGACCCCGCTGCCGTCGCCACCGCGGGTCACCGCGGGCTTGGGTCGGACCGCCGCCGGGTTGCGCTTGCCGGCGGCATGCACCGGCTCCACGACGTCGCCGCCGGCGGCGGTGTCGGGGCATCCACCGCCATCGCCGCCCGGACCGAGCTGGCGCAGCTCACGCGCGCCCGACGGCAGGCTGGCGGACAGCAGCAGCAGGCAGAGCGCGAGTCGAAGCAGCATGGTCGTCATCCCGGTGGCGAGGGTGGCGTCGAACAACCGCCGGATCATACCTTGGATGCGCGAGCCGCATGCGGCGTTGCACCGCGGTTGCGTGGCTCGCGGATAATCGCGGCATGTCGATGCCTGCCAACGCAGCACCCCTCCCGGACCGGCCATGGTGACCGGCATGGCGCTGAATGCCGAGCGGGCGCTGCTGCAGCGCCTGGCGGAAGGTCCGGTGGGCGGCCACGTCCTGGCCGCCGAAGCGGGCCAGACGCGTGCCGCGGTGTGGAAGCGGGTCGCCGCACTGCGCGCGGCCGGCGTGGCCATCGAGGCCGTCCCGGGGCGTGGCTACGCGCTCGCGCGTCCGCTCGACCTGCTCGATGCGGCGCAGATCCGCGCCGGCCTGGGGCACGGGATCGAGTCCGCCATCGCGGCGCTCGAGGTTGCCTGGTCCATCGATTCGACGAACGCCGAACTGTTGCGCAGGCCGGCTCCGCGCGCGGGCGTGGCGGTGCTGCTGGCCGAACGGCAGACCGGCGGGCGCGGCCGCCGCGGCCGCAGCTGGGCGTCGCCGCTGGCGGCCAACCTGTACCTGTCGCTGGGGCGGGTCTTCGAAGGTGGGCTGGCGCGCCTGGGTGGACTGAGCCTGGTGGTCGGGGTCGCCGTCGCCGAGGCGCTGCAGGCGCTGGGCGCCGACAGCGTGCGGGTGAAGTGGCCGAACGACCTGGTGGTCGTCGACGCCGGCAGTCCCGGCAGCCTGCGCAAGCTGGGTGGGGTGCTGGTGGAGGGCGGCGGCGAACATGCGGGGCCGGTCCACGCGGTCGTGGGCATCGGGCTCAATCTCGCCATGCCGCCCGCGGCGGCGCAGGCGATCGACCAGCCGTGGGTGGACCTCGTGGAGCTGGTGCCGGCCTGCACGCGGAATGCGGTGGCCGCCACACTGCTGTCGCGCCTGGTACCGGCCCTGGAGATGTTCGATCGCGACGGCCTCGTGCCGTTTGCCGACCGCTATGCGCGCCTGGATACGCTGGCGGGGTGGGCCGTCGAGGTCCGCGCGGGCCGGGTGGTCCACGCCGGCGTGGCCTGCGGCATCGCGGCCGACGGCGCCCTGCGCGTGCGCACGGCGGATGGTGAGCGCCAGCACCACGCCGGCGAGGTCAGCGTGCGTCGCACCGGCGCGGGCAGTTGAACGGCTGGCTGTTCGATCTCGGCAACAGCCGGCTGAAAGCCGCCCGCCTCGGACCGGATGGCGTGGGCGCGCTGGTGGCGACCGTGCACGACGGCGCGGACTTCGCCTCCGGCTGGGAAGCGGCCCTCCCGCAGGGGCCGGGCGTCGCCTGGCTGGCCAGCGTGGCACCGGTGCCGCTGTGCGCGCGGCTGCAGCGCGCGCTGCAGGCGCGCGGCCTGGACGTACGCATCGCGACGGTCACGCCTGGGTTTGGCGGCATCGACCTGGGTGCCACGGAAGCGGCCAGCTT
>DATINB010000480.1:0-2157 GCA_035474775.1 Luteimonas sp. | reverse complement strand
CCTGCGTGAGCGCGGCGAAGGTCACCGCGGTGCACGAGACGACGTGCGCCGTGCGGGCGGCCGAGGCCACCACCACCGCCGAGAGCACCGCGTGCGTGCGCCCCGCCAGGGCGCCGAGCATGGCCACCGCGTCGGCGGCATCGGCCGGCTTGCCGAACACGCGGTCGTCCAGCACGACCTCGGTATCGGCGGCCACGAGCACCGCGGACGGATCGTCGGCGACGCGCGCCAGGCCCGCGCACGCCTTGTCCGTGGCCACGCGCAGCACGTAGGCCCGTGGCGACTCGCCACCATGGCGCACCTCGGGAACGTCCAGGTCGATGACGGCGAATGGCAGCCCGAGGCGTGCGAGAAGCGCGCGGCGGCGCGGTGATTGCGAGGCGAGATACAGCATCGTGCAAGGATAGCGGCAGCGTGCCGCCCGCGGCGTGGATGCGGGTGTCGACCCCGGACCGGCTCACGGCACGTTCACCGCTGCGTCCCAACCCTTGCCCACCTGCTGGAGTGCCCCGATGCTGCACATGTCCATTCGTCCCCTGCTGCTGGCCAGCGCCCTCGTCCTCGGATCCTTCGCCATGACCGCTTCCGCGCAGGTCCCCGCCGTGGCCGCCGCACCGGACGGCGGCACCCTGCTCTCCGTGTCCGCCCAGGCCGAGGCCAGCCGTGCGCCCGATGTCGCCACGCTGTCCACCGGCGTGGTCACCCAGGCCGCCGATGCCAACGCGGCACTGCGCGCCAATGCCGAGCAGATGCAGAAGGTGATGGCCGCGGTGCGTGCCGCCGGAATCGCCGAACGCGACGTGCAGACCAGCGGCATCAACGTCAATCCGCAGTACCGCTACGCGGAGAACCAGCCGCCGGTGATCACCGGCTACCAGGCCAGCAACACCGTGAGCCTGAAGGTGCGCGACATCGCCAGGCTCGGCGACGTGCTCGGTGCGCTGGTGGACAGCGGTGCCAACCAGGTCAACGGGCCAAGCTTCGAGATCGACGAGCCCGAGGCGGTCTACGACGAAGCCAGGCGCGCGGCGCTCGAAAAGGCCCGCGGCCGCGCGGACATGTACGCCAAGTCGCTGGGCCTCAAGGTCAGGCGCATCGTCAGCATCAGCGAGGGCGGCGGCTTCCAGCCGCAGCCGATGATGATGGCGATGGCGAGCGCCAAGGCCATGGATCGCGTCGAGTCGTCGCCGGTGTCCCCCGGGCAGAGCACGTTGACCGCGTCGCTCGATGTCGTGTTCGAACTCGCGCGCTGACCGACCCCGAGGAGACCGAGGACATGCCCGACCACGACAAGACCACGCCCGCGGCCGCCGACCCCGCCGCCGGGCACAATCCCGGCTATGCGGAGAACCAGCCGCGCGACCAGCAGGACGCCGACCAGAGCGAACCGAAGCCGCGGCGCATGACACCGGACGATGGCGGGCTGGACCGCAAGCCGGAAAGCGGCGCCGACCCCAGCGAGGGCTGACACCGGCCCGAGCGGTCGCGACCTCCCCGTGGGCGGTCGCGCCCGCCCGTCGCCCGTCGTGCGCCTTGCGTCCGCCCCCGGTTGCCGATGATGCGGCGGCAGGCGCAGCGTGGGGCTGCAGCTCCGCGCTTGGCGGCCCGAGGCTCACCCGCGTCCAACCCCGCTGCCTTCCGCCAGGCGTTGATGATCCTGCACCCAACCCGAGGAGGTGGATCATGACGTCGTACCAGCCTGGCTCCGTTGCCCCCGGCGCACGCCGCAGCCGCACGCACGCACGGGACCCCCTGCGTCCCGACCCGATCCGCATCGCCGGCATCAGCGGCACCCTGCTGTTGAACACCGGGGTGTTTCTCCTGCTGCTGGTGCCGATGGCGCAGCCGGACCTGCTGTCCGGGACCAGCGAACCGCAGCAGACCTTCCGATGGATCACCGCGCCGCCGAAGCCACCGGTGCCGCCGGTGGAGTTGCCGGTGGTGGCGCCCCGGACCGCGCCGGTGGCGCCGGCGGCGGTCCGCTCTCCGGTGGTGCCACCCGTGGCCGTGCTGGCGGACAGCGGCGCGCCGATCATCGACGCCGTCCAGCCGGTGGCCGAAGACCCGGTGGCCGAACCGGCGACCACGCCCATGGCGACCGGCACGGCGCCGGCAACCAGCGGCGCGCGGCTCGAATACGCATCCGCCCCGCCACCG
>DATINB010000479.1:0-3640 GCA_035474775.1 Luteimonas sp. | reverse complement strand
GACACCTTCCTGGACGAGCACCACGTGATCGTCTCGGTGAAGCATTTCCTGGGCGATGGCGGGACCATGGACGGCAAGGACCAGGGCGACACGCGGGTCAGCGAAGCCGTCCTGCGCGACGTGCATGGCGCCGGGTATCCGCCGGCGATCGCCGCCGGCGCGCAGTCGGTGATGGCCTCCTACAACAGCGTCAACGGCGCCAAGATGCACGGCAACCGGGAGCTGCTCACCGGCGTGCTCAAGGAGCGCATGCAGTTCGACGGATTCGTGGTGGGCGACTGGAATGGCCACGGGCAACTTCCGGGCTGCAGCAACGAGGACTGTGCCGCGTCGTTCAACGCCGGCGTCGACGTGCTGATGACGCCGGACAGCTGGAAGGGCCACTACACCAGCCTGCTGGCATCGGTGAAGTCGGGCGCGGTGCCGATGGCACGGCTGGACGATGCCGTGCGCCGCGTGCTGCGCGTCAAGTTCCGGCTCGGCATGTTCGAGGCCGGCAAGCCATCGGCGCGCGCCCTCGGTGGAAAGTTCGAGCTGCTCGCGGCGCCTGCGCATCGCGCGGTGGCGCGACAGGCCGTGCGCGAGTCGCTGGTGCTGCTGAAGAACAACGGACGCACCCTGCCGCTCGACCCCGGGAAGCGCCTGCTGGTGGCCGGCGACGGCGCCGACAACCTGAGCAAGCAGACCGGCGGATGGACCCTCAACTGGCAGGGCAACGGCACCACCCGCGGTGATTTCCCGAATGCCGATTCCATCTGGGATGGGCTGCGCCAGCAGGTGGAGGCCGCGGGCGGCAAGGCCGAGATGTCGGTGGACGGGCGCTACACGGAGAGACCCGACGCCGCGATCGTGGTGTTCGGCGAGGATGCCTACGCCGAATTCCAGGGCGACCTGCCCAACCTGCTGTACCGGCCCGGCGACGACACCGACCTCGAGCTGATGAAGCGCCTGAAGGCGGACGGGATTCCGGTCGTCGCGGTGTTCCTGAGCGGCAGGCCGCTGTGGGTCAACCGCGAGATCAACGCGGCCGATGCGTTCGTGGCCGCGTGGTTGCCGGGATCGGAGGGCGCCGGCCTGGCCGACGTGCTGCTGCGCGGCCGCGACGCCGGGGTGGCGCATGATTTCAAGGGCACGCTGAGCTTCTCCTGGCCCAGGGACGCGATCCAGTTCGCAAACAATGCCGGCCAGCCCGGCTATGCGCCGCAGTTCCCGCTCGGCTACGGACTGACCTATGCCGCCGCATCCGACGTCGGGACGCTGCCGGAGGCGTCCGGGGTCACCGGCGTGCAGGCCATCCCGGGTGTCTACTTCGCGCGCGGCAAGACCGCGCCGGGGCTGGCCCTTTACCTGCAGAGCGACGCGCAGCGCGTCCAGGCGACCACCTTGCCGGCATCGCTGCCCGATGCCCGCCTGACCGCGGTCGCCGTCGATCATCGCGCACAGGAGGATTCCGTCCGCCTGACGTGGTCGGGTGCCGCGCCGGCGCGTGCCCTGCTGCTGTCCGACAAGCCGATCGACGTCGCGCGCGAGTCCAACGGGGACGTGATGCTGGTGCTGGCGCTGCGCCCCGACGCACCCGCCGCTGGCGACGTCTCGGTGGGCGTCGATTGCAGCGCCGCCGGTTGTGCCGCGAAGCAGACGATCAACGAGGGGTTGGATGCGCTGAAGATCGGCGAATGGACCACCATCGCGGTCCCCCTGAAGTGCCTGGAGGCGGCGGGGGGCGACATGACGCGGCTGGATCGGCCGCTCGTCCTGGAGAGCGCCGGCGCCTGGCAGGTGTCCATCTCACGCGTTTCGCTGGGTGCGGGCAGCGAAGCCCAGCATGTGTTCGGGTGCGCGCGGTTCGGCGCGCGCCCGGCGGGCGCCGGCGGCTGAGCGGCAGGCACGTGCCCGGGGCTGGTCGGCTCGCCGACCCGCCCTAGGCCGGAGGCGGAACGGCGGCGTCGCCACCCAGGGCGGCGACCCGTCCGCCACTGCTGCGCCACAGGGCTTCCAGCACGTCCACCGGCATCGGCCGCGCCAGGTAGTAGCCCTGGACCTCGTCGCAGCCCACCGCGCGCAGGTGCTGCAGCTGCGCGTCGGTCTCCACGCATTCGGCGATCACCTGCAGGTTGAGCCGGTGCGCCATCTCGATGATGGCGAGGGTGATGGCGGCATCGTCGCCATCGGCGGTGAGGTCGCGGATGAAGCTTCCGTCGATCTTGAGTGCATCGAGGGGCAGCCGGCGCAGGTACGCCAGGCTCGAATAGCCGGTGCCGAAATCGTCGACCGACAGGCGGATGCCGAGTGCGCGAAGATGGCGGAGCACTTCCACGTTGTGCGCGGCGTCGGTCATCACCGTGCTTTCGGTGATCTCGATCTCGAGCAGGTCCGGGCCGATGTCGTTGCGCTGCAGCGCGGCCATCGCGGTGGCGGGGAGACCCGACGGCTCGGACTGCGCCGGCGACCCGCTGCCGTCGACGCCGCCCGCGTCGTCACTGATGGCCGACTGTGCGCGGCGCGCGAGCTGCAGCGCCGAGACGTTGACCGCGATGGGCAACGGGCGCAGCCCGGCATCCTTCCATGCCTTGAGCTGCCGGCACGCCATGTCCAGCACCCAGTCGCCCACCGGGACCACCAGGCCGGTGGCCTCCAGGGCCGGCACGAACTCGCCGGGCGACACCAGGCCGTGGCCCGGGCGCTGCCAGCGCAACAGCGCCTCCACGCCCGTCCACTCGCCGGTGCGCAGGCAGATCTTGGGCTGGTAATGCAGCAGGAACTCACCGCGCGCCAGTGCACCACGCAGCGCGGACTCCAGCGCCAGCCGGTCGTGCACGCGCTGGTTCATGGCCGCGGTGTAGAAGCGCGAGGTATCGCGGCCCGCCTGCTTGGCCGAGTACATGGCCAGGTCGGCGAAGCGCATCATCGACGCCGCCGCGCCGGTGTCGAGCGGATAGATGGTGATGCCGATGCTCACCGTGGCGTGGACCACGTGGCCTTCGATCTCGAACGGCGCCTCGAAGGCCTTGTGGATCTTGCGCGACACGATCAGCGCCACCGACGCCTCGCGCTCGACCAGCATCGACACCGCGAATTCGTCGCCGCCCAGGCGCCCCACGTGGTCGCGGACATACAGGCAATCGAGCAAGCGCTTGCCGACCTGGCGGAGCAGTTCGTCACCGACCGAGTGGCCCAGGCTGTCGTTGACGTTCTTGAAATTGTCGACGTCGAGGAACATCAGCACCACCTGCATGCCGAGGGCATCGGCCTGCTCGAGTGACTGCTGCAGCGATTCCTGGAACAACCGCCGGTTGGGCAGCCCGGTCAGGGTGTCGTAGTAGGCCAGCTGCTGCAGCTTGACCTCGGTCTCGCGGCGCTCGGTGATGTCGCGCGACACCGACACGATCACCCAGTCGTCGCCGCTGCGCAGCGCCTGGCGGTTGATCTCGACCGGCACGCGGCTGCCGTCCTTGCACCGGATCCAGCTCTGGAACGGTTGCTGCTCGCTGCAGGCGATGACGGCATCGTATTCGGCGGCCAGCGCCTCGGCGGTGGTGTCCAGGACATCCTGCGGGCCCGCCGCGAGGATCTCCTCGCGGCTGAAGCCCGAGATGGACACGCCGGCGGCGTTGACCTCGATGTAGCGCATCGTGGTGCG
>DATINB010000478.1:0-2970 GCA_035474775.1 Luteimonas sp. | reverse complement strand
GCACCGACAACACCGCCCGCAAGCAGGTCGAGGCCGCGCAGGCACTGCTCGACCAGCAGCTGCGCGACCAGCAGTTCTATACGCGTTCGCTGATCGAGGCGAACCTCGACGCGATGATGATGACCGACCCGCACGGCATCATCTC
The DNA here is from genome assembly GCA_035474775.1 of Luteimonas sp. Classification (GTDB taxonomy): domain Bacteria; phylum Pseudomonadota; class Gammaproteobacteria; order Xanthomonadales; family Xanthomonadaceae; genus Luteimonas. The sequence goes on along the minus strand of DATINB010000478.1, from coordinate 2,825 downwards.
CGACGTCAACGGGCAGATGGAAGCGCTCACCGGCTGCGCCCGCAGCGACCTGATCGGCGCGCCCTGCAGTGGGTTCTTCACCGATCCGGCACGCGCCGACGCCGCCATCGCGCGCGTGCTGGCCGGCAACAAGGTGTCCGACTACGAGCTGACCGTGCGCGCGCGCGGCGGCGCCGAGACCGTGGTGTCCTACAACGCCGCCACCTTCCACGACCGCGAAGGCCGCCTGCAGGGCGTCTTCGCGGCGGCCCGCGACGTGACCGAGCGCAAGCGCTTCGAGCGCGCCCTGCAGGAGAAGAACGCCCAGCTCGAGCGCGCCAGCCGGATGAAGACGGAATTCCTGGCCACCATGTCGCACGAACTGCGCACGCCGCTCAACGCGATCATCGGGTTTTCCGAGGCGTTGGGCGATGGCCTGATCGGCGAGATGTCGGCCAGCCAGAGCGAGTACATCGGCGACATCTTCACCAGCGGGCAGCACCTGTTGTCGCTGATCAACGACATCCTGGACCTGTCCAAGGTCGAGGCCGGGATGATGGCGCTGGAACTCGAGCCGGTGGACCTGCACGGCGTGCTGGCCGCCAGCCTGTCGATCGTCCGCGAGCGCGCCCTCGGCCAGCGCATCCGCCTGGAACTGGACGCCGAGTCCGAGCTCGGCCTGCCGCTGCTCGACCTGCGCAAGACCAAGCAGATCCTCTACAACCTGCTGTCCAACGCGGTGAAGTTCAGCGCGGCCGGGAGCCGGGTCCGGCTGACCGCGCGACTGGTCGACCGCGACGCGGTGGGCCGCATCCGGGGGCCGTGGCCCGTGCATGCGTTCCCGCTGCCCGACAACGCGCATCGGCGTTTCATCGAGATCGGCGTGGCCGACGAGGGCATCGGGGTTTCGGCGGCGGACATGGCGGAGCTGTTCCAGGCATTCCGGCAGATCGACAGCAGCCTGGCGCGCAAGTTCGACGGCACCGGGCTCGGGCTGGCCATGGTCCGCCAGCTCGCCGGGCTGCACGGCGGGACGGTGGCCATGGCCAGCGCCGTGGACGAGGGCGCGCGCGTGGTGGTCTGGCTGCCGCTGCGCGAGGCGATGGCACCCGTCGCGGCGGTGGCGGGCTTGCCACGCGCCACCGCGGCACCTTCCCCCCGGGCGGCGGGCGACCAGCGTGTCGCACTGGTGGTCGAGGACGACGAACGTGCGGCGGAGCTGGTGCGGTTGCTGCTGGCCGCCGAGGGCTTCCACGTGCAGCTGGCGGAGAATGCCGAGATCGCGCTGGAGATGGCGACCCGCCAGGTGCCCACCCTGATCACGCTCGACCTGCAGCTGCCCGGCATCGATGGCCTCGAGTTCCTCGCACGCGTCCGTGCCAGCCCCTCGCTCCGCGCGGTGCCGGTGGTGATCATCTCCGGTCTCGCCGACGGTCGCCCGGTCTCCGGGGCCGACGCGTCGGCCGTGCTCAAGAAGCCGGTCAGCCGGATCGAGCTCAAGTCCTCGCTGGCGCGACTCGGGTTGGACCCGGCCCCGGAGCATGCGCGCACGATCCTGGTGGTCGACCAGGACCCCAAGGCCGTCGAGGTGGTCGCCGCGTTGCTGCCACGCCCGGCGTACACCGTGGTGCGTGCCTACGACGGGCGCGAAGCGCTGGCACTGGCCGTGCGGCTGCGCCCCGACCTGGTGCTGCTGGACCTGGCGATGCCCGATTTCAGCGGCTTCGAGGTGCTGGCGGCGCTGCGCGCCGAGCCGGCGACGAGCGCGATACCCGTGCTGGTGGTCACCGCGCTGGAGGTGACGGCGGCCACGCAGACGCTGCTCGACGCCGTGCCCGGCGGACGGGTCCAGGTGCTGGCCAAGGCCGGGTTCAACGGCGAGGCATTCGTGGCCGAGGTCGAACATGCCTTGCAGACCCACTGACGAGCATCCCTTGGCCACCATCCTCATCATCGAAGACAACGCCGCCAACATGAAGCTGGCCAAACTCCTCCTGCGCAACGCGGGCCACGAACCACTCGGGGCCGGTGACGCCGAAGCGGGCGTGGCCCTGGCGCGCAGCGCCCGCCCGGACCTGATCCTGATGGACATCCAGCTGCCGGGCATGGACGGCCTCGCCGCCACCGCGCTGCTCAAGCACGACCCCGCCACCGCCGCCATCCCGGTCATCGCGCTGACCGCCATGGCGATGAAGGGCGACGAGGAACGCAGCCAGGTCGCCGGCTGCGACGCGTACATCGCCAAGCCGCTGCGCTACCTCGAGCTGTATGCGGCCATCGACGCGCTGCTGGCCGCGACGCCCGCCGCGGCGACGCCTGCGGCGTCGGCATGAAGATGACCGCGGCGAACGCCCCCGCGAGGATCCTGGTGGTCGACGACGAGGCGATCAACTGCAGGTTGCTGGAAGCCCTGCTGGCACCGGAAGGCTACACCGCCATCTGCGTGTCCAGCGGTGCCGAGGCGCTGGCCGCGGTCGCACATGCGCTGCCGGACCTGATCCTGCTCGACGCGATGATGCCGGAGATGGACGGCTACGAGGTCGCGCGGCGCATCAAGGACCACCCGCCGAGTTCGCACATCCCCATCATCATGGTGACCGCGCTCGACGACCGCGCCTCGCGCCTGGCCGGCCTGGAGGCCGGGGTCGAGGATTTCCTCAGCAAGCCGGTCGACCGCACCGAACTATGGCTGCGCGTGCGCAACCTGCTCAGGCTCAAGGCCTACGCGGACGTCGCCCTCCGGCAGAGCACGGATCTCGAGGCACAGGTGCGCGCGAGGACCGCCGAGCTGCAGCGGTTCCGCACCGCGATGGACGCCACCTCCGACATCGTCACCCTCGTCGACC
>DATINB010000477.1:0-6785 GCA_035474775.1 Luteimonas sp. | reverse complement strand
GCCGATGGTGATGATGGAAGTGCAGATCATGGAGTTCAACAAGGACTCCGTGGAAGAACTCGGCATCCGCTGGGATGCGGTGATCTCCGGGCCGGTCGGTGGCCTGATCAAGGATTTCATCACCAACGACTACTTCCGGGTGCTGCCGGAGGGTGAGCAGGAATTCGACGACATCAGGGACACGCTGCCCCGCCGCCTGGGCGGCCCGCAGGGCTACCTCGGCATCGCCACCACCATCGGCTCGCAGATCAACCTGCTGATGAGCCGCGGCAAGGCCTGGCTGCTGGCCTCGCCCAAGCTCAGCGCCAAGAGCGGCAGCAGCGCGACGTTCCTCGTCGGTGGCGAAGTCCCGATCCTGATCCCGTCCTTCTTCGGCCAGAGCCAGGTGGAGTACAAGGAATACGGCATCCGCCTGGAGATCACCCCCACGGTGAACCAGCGCAACCAGGTGTCGACGGAGATCATGGCCGAAGTGAGCCAGATCGACCCGTCGGTGACCGTGCAGGGCGTACCCGGGTTCCTGACCCGCCGCACGCAGACCGAGATCAACGTCAACGTGGGCGAGACCATCGTGCTGTCCGGCCTGCTCGACAGGTCGGCCTCGAAGGCCGCCGAGAAGTTGCCGATCCTCGGCGACATCCCGATCCTCGGCAAGCTGTTCCGCTCCGACGGCTTCCGTTCGAACCGGACCGAGCTCGTGGTGTTCGTCACGCCGCGCCTCATCTCGCCCACCTCGCCCAACAATCTCCAGCATCTGCGCCGGGCCGACGAACTGGGCCGGACCCTCGAAACCGACACCAGCACGCGTCAGCAGAAGCTGCTCAACGAGTAAACGACCCAGGTCATGTTCAACATCAAGATCGACGCCCCGGGACGCGAGCAGCGCCTCGTGCAGTGCATGCATCGCGAATGCGGGATCGGCCGTGCCGAGGCCAACCTGGTGATGCTCCAGGGCTGGACGATCGCGAGCAAGCACGCCTCGCTAATCCGCGAGGACGACGGCGTCTATCTGCTGCCGCTGGGCGGCAAGGCGCCGATCACCGTCAACGGACAGCGCGTGATCGCCAAGCACGGCCCGATCGCCACGGTCGACGAGGTCCGCATCGGCGACTACACCCTGCACGTCCAGGGCGAGAGCGACCGCGCGCCCGGCGTGCCGGCCGGCACGCAGGCCGGCGCATCGCGCGCCACGGCCAAGGAGGGGATGGTCGCGCCGACGGCGGCGAACGACCCGGAACCGACCTCGTCCGAGCTGATCCGCGCCGCGGATGGCCCGCCGGATTCCAACATCTGGCGCGCGAAGCTGCATGCCGCGCTCGTCAAGCAGATGGACCTGAGGCGCCTCGACGTCCGCAGCATGGACGACCAGGCGCTGCGCGACACCACCATCAACCTGATCGACCAGATCCTGGCGCGCGACTTCACCGATCTCCCCAAGACCATCAATCCGCGCCGCCTGGCCAAGGAAGTGCTGGACGAGGCGATCGGACTGGGCCCCCTCGAAGACCTGATCGAGGACAACAGCGTGACCGAGATCATGGTCAATTCGCACGACCAGATCTTCATCGAGCGTGCCGGCCGCATCGAGCGGTCGTCGGTGGTGTTCTCCGACGAACGCGCCTGCCTGTCGGCGATCGAGCGCATCGTCACCCCGCTCGGCCGCCGCATCGACGAAAGCTCGCCGCTGGTCGACGCGCGCCTCAAGGATGGATCGCGCGTCAACGCGGTGATCCCGCCGATCGCACTGCGCGGGCCCAGCATCAGCATCCGAAAGTTCTCCAAGAAGCGCCTGCTGGGCACCGACCTGCTGACCTACGGCTCGCTCAACGAGCCGATGCTCGAGTTCCTGACCATCGCCGTGCGCGAGCGCCGCAACATCGTGGTGTCGGGCGGTACCGGCTCGGGCAAGACCACGCTGCTCAACATCCTGTCCAACTTCATCCCCGACGTGGACCGCATCGTCACCATCGAGGACGCCGCGGAACTCAAGCTGGTGCAGCCCAACCTGGTCGCGCTGGAAGCGCGCCCGCCGAACACCGAGGGCAAGGGCCAGGTCTCGATCCGCGACCTGGTCAAGAACGCGCTGCGCATGCGCCCCGACCGGATCGTGGTCGGCGAGTGCCGTGGCGGCGAGTGCCTGGACATGCTGCAGGCCATGAACACCGGCCACGAGGGCTCGCTGACCACCGCGCACGCCAACAACCCGCGCGAGACCCTGTCGCGCCTCGAGGTGATGGTGATGATGGCCGGCATGGACCTGCCGATGGTGGTGGTGCGCGAGCAGATCGCCACCGCGGTGAACCTTATCGTGCACCAGCGGCGCTACCCCTGCGGCTCGCGCAAGGTGAGCCACATCACCGAGGTGACCGGCATCGAGAGCGGCACCATCCAGCTGCAGGACGTGTTCCTGTTCAAGCCCACGACCTACAGCGGCGCCAACGGCAAGGTCGAGGGGAACTTCGTGGCCACCGGCTCGGTGCCCGAGTTCTACGAGGAGCTGGCGAACCGCGGCGTGGCGATCGACCTCGGCATCTTCCGCAACGGAGCGGTCGACTGATGGACATCTGGCTGCTGGCGGCGTTGCTGTTCGTGTGCTTCACCATCGGCGCATTGCTCGCGGTGCGCGCGGGCACGCGCTTCTGGGAGCGCTACCGCGAGAACTTCCTCGACCAGGCGCGGCTGAACCTGGCCGACATGTTCATGTTCATGGACCCCACCCAGCTGTTCCTGTTCAACGCGCTGCTGCTGGTGGTGGTCCCGTTGCTGGTCTGGCTGATCACCGGCAGTCCGGTGATCGCCGGCATCGTGGCGTTCCTGATCGCGGTGTTGCCACGCAAGGTCTATGCATGGCTCAAGCAGCGCCGGATCCTGCAGATCCAGGAGCAGCTGCCCGACGCCATGCAGATGCTGTCCGGCAGCCTCCGCGCCGGCGTGGGCCTCGGCCCGGCGATGGAGGTGCTGGTGCAGGACGGACAGCCGCCGTTGTCGCAGGAACTCGCGCTGGTGCTGCGCGAGCAGCACCTCGGGATCCGCACCGAGGAGGCGCTGGAGCATTTCGCCGACCGCGTGCCGGTGACCGACGCCAAGCTGTTCGTGTCGGCGGTCAACATCTCGCGCGAGGTCGGCGGCAACCTGTCGGAAATCCTCGCGACGCTGGCGGTGACCCTGCGGCGACGCCTGATCATGGAGAACAAGGTCAGGGCGCTGACCTCGCAGGGCCGCCTGCAGGGCATCGTGATGGCGATGCTGCCGGTGTTCCTGATCGGTTACCTCACCCTCATCTACCGCGAGACGATGGAGCCGATGTTCCACACTTGGCATGGTTGGCTGGTCATCGCCATCTGCGTGGTGATGGAATACCTGGGCTACCGGATGTGCCGCAAGATCATGACGATCGACATATGAGCTGGATGCTGATCGCCATGGGGGTCCTGGCCGCGGCCGCGGTCGTGCTCGCGCTGCTCGGTTCGCGCGGTGCCCTCAACGAAATCGAGGTCGAGGACCGGACCTACTACGACCCGCTGCCGAGGTTGATGCAGCTCACCTGGCCACTGGTCACCGTGGCCACGCGTCAGATCGCGCCGCGCCTCAACGTGACCCAGCTCGAGAAGACCCACCGCCAGCTCCAGGCGGCGGGCCAGGACTACACGCTGACGCCCGAGGAGTTCTACGGGCTGCGTGCGGTGAGCGCGCTGCTGGTGATCCTGTTCTTCATGGCATGCGTGCTGATGCTGGGCAGCCTGACCGTCTTCAACTCGCTCATGTGCGTGCTGTTCGGGGGCCTGTTCGGCTGGCTGTATCCGATGCTGTGGCTGGGCGAGCGGCGCAAGCTGCGGCAGAAGGCCGTGGTGCGCGACCTGCCGACCTACCTCGACTTCATCACCATGTCGGTCGAAGCGGGCCTGAACATCACCGGTGGCATCGAGCAGGCGGTGGCCAAGGGCCCGCCCGGTGCGTTGTCGCAGGAGTTCTCGCGCATGCTGCGCGACCTGCGCGCCGGCTTGCCCCGCGCGGCCGCGTTGCGTCGCATGTCCGAACGCATGGACATCTCGCAGATCACCAGCTTCACCAGCGCGCTGATCCAGGCCGACAAGGTGGGCGCGAACCTCAGCGAGACGTTGCGCGCGCAGGCCGGCCAGCGCCGCGAGGAGCGCTTCCTGCGTGCCGAGAAGCTCGCGCTGGAAGCCCCGGTCAAGATGATGTTCCCGCTGGTGGTGTTCTTCTTCCCGCTGATCTTCCTCTTCATCTTCTACTTCATCTACCTCAAGGCGCTCGAGGAAGGGCTGCTGTGAGATGCGGACGGATCGAGCGCGGCGACGCGCCTCCCGTGGCGCGCGCCTGGCGTGCCGAACGCTGGTGGCAGCGGCTGCGCGGCCTGCTGTTCCGCCCGGCGCTGTCACCCGACGGATCCGAGGCGCTGGTCATCGTGCCCTGCGCCAGCGTGCACACCTTCGGCATGGCGTACCCGCTCGACCTGGTGTTCCTCGATCGCGAGGGCCGCGTCTGCGGCTGGCGCGAAGCCCTCGCGCCGTGGCGGATGGCGGGTTGCCGGGGTGCACGCGCCACGGTGGAACTGCACGGCGGCACCCTGGCCCGCCTGGCGCCACGCATGGGCGAGGCATGGACATGGCAGCCCCGGTGATCCCGCCGGTGGCAACGAGGAGGATGGCGGCAATGGACCAGCAACGATCCGCGGGACTGCGCCGGCGGCGCATGGCGGGCCAGTCGATGATCGAGCTGATCATCGTCGCGCCGCTGGTGTTCTTCTTCATCCTGGTCACGATCCAGTTCGTGATCCTGTACCGCATCAAGGCCACGCTGGACTATGCGACGTTCGAGGCGGCCAGGGCCGGCGCGGTCAATGGCGCCGACAAGGACGCCATGCGGCAAGGCCTGGCCAAGGGCCTCGTGCCGCTGTACACCACCGGCAAGAGCATCACGGATCTCGAATTGGCCTATGGCAAGGCCTGGATCGCGGTGCGCAACCCGCTGGTCACCAGCATCGAGGTGATCAGTCCCACCCGCGCGGCGTTCAATGACCACCGCGAACGGCAGTGGAACGGGCGCTACGCGATTCCCAACGACAACCTGGCGTTCCGCGCCAGGACCATCAAGGGCAGCGGCGTCAACGTGCAGGACGCCAACATCCTCAAGATCAAGGTCACCTACAACGTACCCCTCGTCGTCCCGTTCGTCGGGCTGGTGCTTCGAGGCAATTCCGCGTTCCTGAAGGCCGGCATGTTCGAGCCCAGCCCCGTCAACCGCTTCACCGGTCGCCTGCCGATCGAGTCGTCCGCGATCGTGCGCATGCAGTCGCCCATCTACGACCAGACCGTCCTGGCGCCATGAGGCACGGCGTGCGGCGGTGGCTGCTGGCGTGCGCGCTGGGGCCGGCCCTGCTCACGGCTGCAGCGGCGACCGAGCCCGCGACCCCCGGGCTGGATGAGCCGCAAGGCGTGGCCGAGGTGCTCACCAACCAGTTGGGGCCGCTGACGCGGGCCCGGTCGCGCGGTGCACTGGAGCCGGCCAAGGTATATTTCCGTGGCAAGTCGGTGCGCATCGAGTTCGCCGACCGCGACGGCAAGGCGTTCGCGATGCTGCTGCCGGAAACCGGGCAGGTGGGCTGGCTGATGGACGACGCGAGCGCGATGCCGCTGCCGAACTCCGGGCTGCCGGTCGTGTTCGACGGCGAGGCGCCCTGTGGCAGCGGCATGCTCGCGCAGTGCGCGCGAACGGGCACCGGGCAGCAGGCCGGCCGGGATGCCGTGCACTGGCGCTACCGGCTTCCCAATCCCACGGGCCCGGGCCGGACCAGCCGCGGCACGATGTGGCTCGACGCGGAGACCGGCGTGGTGCTCGCCTACGAGGGCGAAGCCGGCGTGGGGCCGGCGCGCCAGTGGCGCACGCTCAGCGTCGACTACCAGCCGGTTCCGGACTCGATGTTCGAAGTGCCCGAGGACCGGCTGCGCGCCGAGCCGACGCTCAGGCGCTGAGGGCGGGCAATGCACTGTGCCGTGTGCGGCGTCGTCGTCCGGCGCCGCGCTCCGGGGCCGCGCCTATAATGGGCATCGGGCCGCCGCTTCCGCGGCCAGGACGTTCCATGGCCACTCCATCGCTGCCCGACGCCGCCGCCGCCGCGCTGGCCGTCCGCGACCTCCGCAAGACCTACGATGGCGGCGTCGAAGCACTGAGGGGCATCACGCTGGCGGTGGAGCCGGGTGATTTCTTCGCGCTGCTCGGCCCCAACGGCGCCGGCAAGAGCACGCTCATCGGCATCGTGTCCTCGCTGGTCAACAAGACCTCCGGCGACGTGCGCCTGTTCGGCGTCGACGTGGACGCCGAGCGCAGCGCGGCGATGCGCCTGATCGGCCTGGTGCCGCAGGAATTGAACTTCAACATGTTCGAGAAGCCGCTCGACATCCTGGTCAACTATGCCGGCTTCTACGGCATCGCCCGCAAGGACGCGCTGGTGCGCGCCGAAGCCGAGCTCGCGCGCGCGCAGCTGTGGGACAAGGCGCGCACCATGTCGCGCACGCTCTCCGGCGGCATGAAGCGGCGGCTGATGATCGCGCGCGCCATGATGACGCGGCCGCGGCTGCTGATCCTGGACGAGCCCACCGCCGGGGTCGACATCGAGATCCGTCGCGGCATGTGGCAGACCCTGCGCGAGATCAACGCGGCGGGCACCACCATCATCCTCACCACCCACTACCTGGAGGAAGCCGAGAACCTCTGCCGCAACCTGGCCATCATCGACCGCGGCGCCATCGTCGCCCAGGGGCCGA
>DATINB010000476.1:0-7021 GCA_035474775.1 Luteimonas sp. | reverse complement strand
CATGCGCAAGGTCGGCTTCGTCGCCACCCGCGAAAGCAACTAACGGAGACAGACCATGGCATTCAGTTCCGATGCCGGCGATGGCCCGATGGCCGACATCAACATCATTCCGCTCTGCGACGTGATGCTGGTGCTGCTCATCATCTTCATGGTCACCGCGCCGCAGCTGTCGTATCCGATCGACATCGACCTGCCACAGCGTTCGACCAATCCGCCGGTGAATCCGCAGGATCCGCCGGAGCCGATCAAGCTCCGCATTGACGCCTCGGGACAGGTGTTCTGGAACGACAGCCCGACGCCGGTCACCGCGCTGCGCAACATGATGGAGGCCGAAGTCCAGCGTGACGTCAACAACCAGCCGACGCTGGAGATCGATGTCAACGAGGAAGCGGACTACGGCATCCTTGCCAAGGTGCTGGCGTCGGCAAAGAACGCGCAGATGCTCAAGATCGGTTTCGTCAAGAAGTAGCACCACGCGCATCGCGGCGTGGCTGCAGCGCGCCTGCAGGATGATGCCGAAGCGATCCGGACGCCGCCTCAGGGCGGCGTTCTCATGTGGCGGAGCCGCCCACGCCCCCGTTACACCGAAGACGCGCGCCTGATGATGGCGAGGTAATGCGCAACCGTCGTGGCCAGCCCGTCGTACAGGGCTTCGGCAATCAGGGCATGGCCGATCGAGACCTCGAGGATGCCGGGCACCCTGGCGAGGAACAGCCCCAGGTTCGCCTGGTTGAGATCGTGCCCGGCATTCACCCCGAGCCCCGCGGCCGCGGCGGCCTGCGCGGTGCCGATGCACGCCTGCAAGGCACCCTCCACCGTTCCACGTGCAGCCGCCTCGGCGAAGGGCCCGGTGTACAACTCGATCCGGTCGGCCCCCAGTGCCCGCGCGGCGCCGACGTCGCAGCCGGCATCGGCGAACAGGCTGACCCGGCAGCCCAGCGCATGCAGCGCATCGACATGCGGCCGCAACGCGGCGCCGTCGCGCACGAAATCGAAGCCGTGGTCCGAAGTGAGCTGGCCGTCCGCATCCGGCACCAGCGTTGCCTGTGCCGGCCGCGCCTGGGCACACAGGGCCACGAAACCCGGGTACCCGGCACGTGGTGCCGCGAACGGATTGCCCTCGAGGTTGAACTCGACGCCGCGCGTCCGCGTGAGCCCAGCGAGTGCGAGGACGTCATCAGCGCGCGTGTGGCGGGCATCCGGGCGCGGATGGACGGTGATCCCGTGCGCCCCGGCCTCCAGGCACACGGTGGCGGCGTGCACCAGATCCGGAAGGCCACCCCCGCGCGAATTGCGCAGCACGGCGATCTTGTTGAGGTTGACGCTGAGGCTGGTCACGTCCGGCGGTGCCCGTGGCAGGCACGGCGCGCCATCGCGCGAATCAGGGTTGTGCCGGACGCGAGCCGGGCAACGTCCCGGCGTCCGACACCTCGGGCTGGTCGGCCATCGCGGCGCGCCGCGCCTCGGCCTGCTCGCGCAGGCGGCGCAGTTCCTGGGGGTCGAGCATCATGCTGTCGTCGCGGGTCTGGCTGCCGACGCGCTGGGCCAGCAGCCCCATCACCCAGGCCACCAGCAGGCCGAGGGCCACCAGCAGGCACAGCATCGACAGCACCATCGAGGCGGTGTTGAAGGCCACGGCGAATGCGCCAAGCGCCAGGAGCAGGAACAGCCAGGGCATGTCGGTCTCCAGCCAGGTGGTGTCGGGCAAGTCTACCGCGACGGCGTGGGGTCGCCTGCCGCCCGCGGCTCCGCGGCGGCCGCCCGTCGTCGTCGCGCCCGCACGCTCACAGCAGCGGCGAGAGCAGGCGCGCCAGCGCCTCCGGCATGCGCGCACCGACCAGCGAGCGCGGCCGGCCCTGGTGCACGCGCGGTGCATGGGCCAGCTCGCCTTCGATCAGGGCGGCCAGTTGCGCGGCCACCGTGCGGTCGTCGAACAGCATCGAGACCTCGAAGTTCAGCCGGAAGCTGCGATGGTCGAAGTTGGCGCTGCCGATGATCACCAGTGCGTCGTCCACCAGCAGGCTCTTGCTGTGCAGCATGCGCGGCCCGTACTCGTACACCTTGACGCCGGCGACCAGCAGTTGCCCGAAGTACGACCGCGCCGCGAGGGTGACCAGGCGCGAGTCGCTCATCTTCGGCACCAGCAGGCGCACGTCGATGCCGGCCAGCGCCGCCGAGGTCAGCGCCATCATCGCCGCCTCGCCGGGCACGAAGTACGGCGTGGTCATCCACACCCGGTGCCTGGCCGCGTGGATCGCCGACACGTGGAGCCGGTGGATGGCCTCCCACGGCGAGTCCGGTCCCGAGGTCAGCACCTGGGTGGGGATGGTCCCGGGTCCGCAGGCCGGGGTCTGCGCGGTCACCTCGCTGAGGAAGTCGCGGCGGTCGGTGGCATAGGCCCAGTCCTCGGCGAACACGAGTTGCAGCGCGCGCACCGCGTCGCCCTCCAGGCGGAGATGCAGGTCGCGGTAGGCCATCGCGTGCACCGTCTCGTCCTGCTCGTCGCTGACGTTCATGCCGCCGGTGTAGGCGATGCAACCGTCGATCACCACGATCTTGCGATGCGTGCGCAGGTTGGTCCATGGCCGCTGCCAGACGCGCCCGAAGCGCATCGGATGGAACCAGGCCAGCTCGCCACCGGCGTCCAGCAACGGCCCGAAGAAGCGCCGGGCACCGGATGCACCCACCGCGTCGAGCAGCAACCGCACGCGGACGCCCGCCCTTGCGCGCTCCACCAGGGCATCGCGCAGCCGCGCGCCGGTCGCGTCCGCCTCGTAGATGTAGTACTCGAGGTGGACGTGCACCCGCGCGGCGCGGATGTCCTCCAGCAGCGCCGCGTACTTGGCCGCGCCATCGATCAGCAGGCGCACATCGCTCGCGGTGGTGCCGGCCAGCCCGGTGGTCGCGCGGGCAAGCCTGGCGAGCTCGATGGCGTCGGCATGGCCCGGGCCGTCCTGCCCATGCCCCAGCGCCCCGCGGTTGCGCGCGCGTCGAAGCCGCTGGCGGCGGATCTTCTGCGGCCCGAACACGTGGTAGACCAGGAACCCGAGGTAGGGCAGCAGCGCCAGGCCCAGCAGCCAGCTCAGCGTGGCCACCGGCTCGCGCTTCTGCAGCACGATCCAGCTGCCGAGCAGCGCCAGATAGCCGAGCCAGCCCACGGTCAGCCACACGCCCACGTGTGGAATCGCCGCCAGCGCCTCCCACAGGTGGCGAAGCGTCGCCGGCAACCAGAAGTCGGACATGTCGATCCCGCGTCGCAGGGGATGCGACGGCCAGGCACTAGGCTAAGTGAATGCGCGACCCCGGCAAAGTCCAGCCTGCCCGGCACGGGCCGTTGAAGGGGCGCGGCGCGGCCTCCTACGTGGCCGGCCGCTTCGAGACCACCGCGACCGAGCTCGCCGACGACGGCTGGGGCTCCGCCGCCGATCGCCGCGATGCCACCGGCGACGCCGACGCCGCCCCGCCACGCCTGCAGACCGAGGTGCGCGAGGAGCGCGCGCGCAGCATCGTCAGCCGCAACGACTCACCGGACATCGGCTTCTCGCAATCGGTCAATCCCTACCGCGGATGCGAGCACGGCTGCGTCTACTGCTTCGCGCGGCCATCGCACGCCTACCTCGACCTGTCGCCCGGCCTCGACTTCGAGACCCGGCTGTTCGCCAAGACCAATGCCGCCGAGTTGCTGCGCGCCGAGTTCGCGCGCAAGGGTTATCGCTGCTCGTCGATCGCGCTGGGCATCAACACCGACGCCTACCAGCCCATCGAACGCACGCACCGCATCAGCCGCCAGCTGCTGGAGGTGATGGCCGAGTGCGGCCACCCGGCCACCATCATCACCAAGAACGCCATGGTGCTGCGCGATCTCGACCTGCTGGTGCCGATGGCCAAGGCGCGGCTGGTCAAGGTGCACTTCTCGGTGACCACCCTCGACAACCGGCTGGCCGCGCGCATGGAGCCACGGGCCTCGGCTCCGCACGCCAAGCTCGACGCCATCCGCACCCTGCATGCCGCCGGCGTGCCGGTCGGCATCATGGTGGCGCCGGTGATCCCGATGATCACCGACCACGAGATCGAGGCGATCCTCGAGGCCACCCGCGAGGCGGGGGCCGGCGAGGCCGGCTACGTGCTGCTGCGGCTGCCGCACGAGCTCAAGGCGATCTGGCGCGAATGGCTGCAGCTGCATTACCCGGAGCGTGCCGCCCACGTGATGAGCCTGGTCCGGCAGATGCGCGGCGGAAAGGACTACGACAGCACGTTCGGCACCCGCCTGAGCGGGGAGGGGCCGTTCGCGCAGCTGATCAACACGCGGTTCCGCAAGGCCTATCGCAGGCTCGGGTTCGGTCCGCTGCCCGAGCTGGACACCACGCGCTTCGTGCCGCCGCGCCCGGCCACGCCGCAGGGCAGCCTGTTCTAGGTGCGCCGGATCCGGGCGCCGGTCAGAACGGCAGCAGTGGCCCGTCCAGCCACAGCCAGCGCGCCATCCAGGCGCTGACCAGTGCGATCAGCACGGTCAGCGGCAGGCCCACGCGCAGGAAGTCGCCGAAGCTGTACTGGCCCGGCCCCAGCACCAGCAGGTTGCCGTGGTGCCCGATGGGAGTCAGGAACGACGCCACCGCGCCCAGCGCGGTGCACACCACGAAGGGGATCGGTGGCATGCCGAGCGCGTCCGCCAGTGCGATGGCGATCGGGCCCAGCAGTACCGTGGTGGCCCCGTCGGACAGGATCTGCGTGAGCAGCCCGGCCATCGTGAACATCACCAGCAGGATCGGCAGCGCCGGCCACGATTGCACCATCGCGAACAGCACCTTGGCGAACATGTCCGCGGTGCCGGTCTGCTCCATCGCGATGCCCAGCGGGATCACGCCGGCGATCATCACGAAGATGCGCACGTCGATCTCGCGGTAGGCCTGCTCGATGTCCACGCAGCGCGTGCCCACCATGGCCACCGCGCCGAGCAGGAACGCCAGCGACGCCGGCAGCCACTCGGTGGCGGCGGCCACCACCGTGGCCAGCAGGATCGCCAGCGCGAGCGGCGCACGCACGCGGCGTTTCGCTTCCCCGGCGAACGGCACCAGCATCAGGAACCCGTGGTGCTGCGCCAGTTCCGCGAACCGCGACGGCTTGCCCCACAGCACCAGCAGGTCGCCCTCGCGCAGGCGTGCATCCGACAACCGGCTGGTCGGTGTGTATTCGCGCCGCCACAGCCCGGCGATGACCGCGTGGAAGCGCCTCGAGAAGTCCAGTTCGCGCACCGAGCGGCCCACGAACTCGGAGCCCGGCGCGATCACCGCCTGCACCAGCGCGGCGTCGCCCTCGCCGGTGGCGGTATGGCCGAAGCGCGAGATCGCATACAGGTCCAGCCCGCTGTCATCGTGCAGCGAGGCCAGTGCATCGGCCGAGGCCTCCACCAGCAGGATGTCGCCCTTGAGCAGCGGACTGGCATCGGTGAGGTCGGTGCGCACGCGCTCGTCGCGCAGCCAGGCCAGCAGCTTGAACTTGTCGCCCAGCGCCTTCTGCAACTCCGCCAGTGGCCGCGTGCTCCAGCGCGAGCCGTCGGTGATCACCAGCTCGGTGCGGTAGCGGTCCAGCCGCATGTACTCGTCGTCGCCGGCGTCGCCGCCGCGCTTGGGCAGCCACCAGCGCGCCACCAGCATGTAGGCGATGCCCATCAGCAACAGCGCGATGCCGATCGGGGTGATGTCGAAGATGCCGAGCCCGCGGCCGGTGCGGCGTTCGATCAGGTCGCTGGCCAGCAGGAACGCCGGCGCGCTGACCAGGGTCAGGGTGGTACCCAGCGACGCCGCGAACGACATCGGCATCAGCAGCCGCGATGCCGACAGGTTCTTGGCCTTGGCCAGTCGGGTCAGGATCGGCAGCATCATCGCCGTCACCATCACGTGGTGGGTGAACGACGACAACGCGGCCACGGTGGGCATCACCACGGCCACCGCGCGTGCTTCGCCCTTGCCGGATGCGCGCCCGACCCATTGGCCGATGCGCTCGGTGATGCCGGTGGCGGCCAGCCCCGCCGAGATCACGAACACCGCGGCCACGATGATCGCCGGCTCGCTGGCGAACCCGGCGAGCGCCTGGTGGCTTTCCAGGACGCCGCTCAGCACCAGCGCCAGCAGGATCAGCATCGCGGTGACATCCACGCGCAGCCGCTCGCTGACGAACAGGTACAGCCCACCCGCGAGAATGAGCAGGAATGCGATCTGGTCGAATGACATGCGCCATTGTGCAATGGGCTGCGTTCATGAGCCCTACACCCCCTGCGCACCCGCACTTGCTACCGTGCGCGCACGAACAGGGTCGCGTGCCGTCATGCTGAACAGCCAGATCACAGATCCCGAAACGGACGACCGCTTCCGGCTGGCGATGTCGTCCTCGGGCATCGGCATGGCGATCGTCGACCTGGAAGGCCGATGGCTGGAGGTCAACCCGGCCATGGAGCGCATGTTCGGGTACCCCGCCTCCGAACTGGTCGGGACCAGTGCCGACGCACTCACCCACCCGGAGGACCGCGAGGTCTCGCGCGACTATCTGCAGCAGCTGGTGGCGGGCGGACTGCCGGTGCTGGACGCACAGAAGCGCTACCTGCACCGCCAGGGTCGCGTGGTGTGGGCGCACGTCAACGTGGCCGCCATGCGCGGCGCGGACGGCCAGCCGTGCTACCTGATCGCGCAGCTGCGCGACATCAGCAGCGAGCGGGCCGCCCAGGAGCAGCTGCGCTCGTGGGGCAGCGACCTCGAGCAGCGGGTCGGCGAACGCACCGCCGAACTCGAACGCATCAACCGCGAGCAGGACCTGTTCGCCTACGGCGTGTCGCACGACCTGCGCGCACCCCTGCGGTCCATCGACGGCTTCGCCAAGGTGCTGGCTGGCCAGTACGGCGACCGGCTCGACGACACCGGTCGTGACTACCTCGGCCGGATCCGCAAGGCCACCGCCCGGATGAGCGTGCTCATCGACGCGCTGCTCGAGCTGTCACGCGCCTCGCGTGCCGATTTCAAGTCCACCG
>DATINB010000475.1:0-3763 GCA_035474775.1 Luteimonas sp. | reverse complement strand
GTTGTTGATCTGCAGGGCGGCCGGCACCACCTGCGAGAAGTCGCCGTGGACGCGATGGTGGAAGCGCCAGGCGTCGCCCACGCGCGCGTGCGTGTAGCGCAGCGCCCGGTGCCGGGCCAGATCGCGCGGGTGGGCGGGGTGCCCATGCCGCTCGAAATAGTCGGGCGCGCCCACCAGCAGCAGGCGCACGGTGCACAGGCGCCGCGCCAGCAGGCTCGAATCGGGCAGCGACGAGATGCGCAGCGCGAGGTCGAAGCCCTGCGTCACGACGTCGGTGATCGCGTCGCTGAAGTGCAGGTCCAGCACGACCTCCGGGTGGCGCGCCATGAATAGCGGCAGCGCCGGGCCCAGGTGCGAGACGCCGAACGACATCGGCGCGGCAATGCGGATCGTCCCGCGCAGGCTCTTCGATTGCTCGGTCACCTCCGCCTCGACCGCCTCGCCCTCGCTCAGGATGCGCGCGGCGCGCTCCAGCGAGGCCTGCCCGCTCGCGGTGAGGGACATCTTGCGCGAGGTCCGGTGGAACAGGGTGGTGCGCAGGCGCGCTTCCAGCCGGCTGATGGCCTTCGACACGGTGGGTTGCGACACCGCGAGGTCGGCCGACGCGCGCGCGAAAGAGCCGGTCTCGGCCACCTTGGCGAAGATCGCCCACGCCTCGAGGTCGGGCAGCTTGCTCATGGGTGCGTGGCGTCAATCATGTTGATCACGGAATGGGTGGTTTGCCATCTTTTCTATTCTCTCAATGATCGGCGACTCCTAAAGTTCTCCCATCGCAACCCGCCACGCAGGAGAAACCCCATGATCGAACGCCGTCCCTTCACCGAACTCGGGGGTGCCGACCACGGCTGGCTCGACGCCAAGCACCACTTCTCGTTCGCCGGCTACCACGCGGCCGACCGCATGGGCTGGGGCGCCCTGCGGGTCTGGAACGACGACACCATCGCGCCCGGCACGGGTTTCCCGCCCCACGCCCACGCCGACATGGAAATCATCACCTACGTCCGCGAGGGCGCCATCACGCACCAGGACAACCTGGGCAACCGGGGCCGCACCGAAGCGGGCGACGTCCAGGTGATGAGCGCGGGCAGCGGCATCCGCCACTCGGAATACAACCAGGAGCCGGGCGTGACGCGGATCTTCCAGATCTGGATCCTGCCGGACGACCGCGGCCGTCCGCCGTCGTGGGGCGCCAAGCCCTTTCCCAAGGGCGACCGCTCCGGCCAGTTCGTCGCCCTGGCCAGCGGCCTGCCCGGGGACGAGGACGCGCTGCCGATCCGCACCCAGGCCCGGGTGCTGGGCGCGACGCTGAAGGCCGGCGAGTCCGCGCAGTACCGGCTGGGCCGGGACCGCCGGGGCTACCTGGTGACGGCCAGCGGCGACGTCGAGGTCGACGGGGTAACGCTGGCCGCCCGCGACGGCGCCGCGATCCGCGACGTGGACACGTTCCGCGTCACGGCCACGACGGACGCCGAAGTGGTGCTCGTCGATTCGGCGCCCTGAGGCCGGCGGCGCGGCCGTCGCGCGCACCGGCCCCGCCGCACATTCGTTCCAAACACCGCGCAAAACGTCTATCCGCGGCCCCGTGGTCCCTTTTAAGGTCCGACCGCCGACCACGCATCCGCGAACGGTTCTCAACTGCAAGAGGAAAAACACCATGGCCATCACCGCCACCCCGACGCCCGGCGCCAAGCTGCTCACCCCCCACGACCACACGCTGGTGATGATCGACTTCCAGTCGCAGATGGCCTTCGCCACCAACTCGATCGACCCCGTGCTGCTGCGCTCCAACGCGGGCCTGGTGGCCGCCGCCGCCGCCGGTTTCGGTGCCTCCACCATCCTCACGACGGTGGCCGAGAAGAGCTTCTCCGGGCCCATGTTCAGGGAAGTGACCGAGCCTTTCCCCGGGCAGGCGCTGCTCGACCGCACCTCGATGAACACCTGGGAGGACGCGGCGGTCATCCGGCGCGTCAACGAGATCGGCAAGGACCGCATCGTGCTGGCCGGCCTCTGGACGAGCGTGTGCATCGTGGGCCCGGCGCTGTCCGCGCTCGACCAGGGCTTCGAGGTCTTCGTCATCGCCGACGCCTGCGGCGACGTCTCCCTGGAGGCGCACGAGCGCGCGATGGACCGCGTGGTGCAGGCCGGCGCCCAGCCCATGACCTCGTTGCAGTACCTGCTGGAGATGCAGCGCGACTGGGCGCGCAAGGACACCTACGACATGACCAACGGCGTGGCCCGCAGGTTCGGTGGCGGCTACGGCCTGGGCATCGAGTACGCGCGCACCATGTTCGGCGCGCACGAAGGCTGAGCGGGGTCGCGCATGACCGAACGCACCACCCCCGAACTGATCCTGCATCGCGGCCTGTTCACCACGCTCGACCGGTCGCGGCCCACGGCCAGCGCGGTCGCCATCCAGAACGGCCGGTTCCTGCGGGTGGGCGACGACCACGAGGTCATGCCGCTGGCGGGCCCCGACACGCGGGTGATCGACCTGCGCGGCAGGCGCGTCCTGCCCGGGCTCATCGACAACCACCTGCACATCATCCGAGGCGGCCTCAACTTCAACCTGGAACTGCGCTGGGACGGCGTGCGCAGCCTGGCCGATGCCATGGGCATGCTCAGGCGCCAGGTGGACGTGACGCCCGCGCCGCAGTGGGTGCGGGTCGTGGGCGGCTTCACCGAACATCAGTTCGTGGAGAAGCGCCTGCCCACCATCGCCGAGCTGAACGCCGTCGCGCCCGACACGCCGGTGTTCCTGCTGCACCTGTACGACCGCGCGCTGCTCAACGGCGCGGCGTTGCGCGCCGTGGGCTACACCCGCGACACGCCCGCGCCGCCCGGCGGCGAGATCGTGCGCGACGGTGCGGGCAACCCCACCGGGCTGCTGCTGGCCAAGCCCAACGCCGCGATCCTGTACGCCACGCTGGCCCGGGGACCGAAGCTGCCCTACGAGTACCAGCTGAACTCGACCCGCCACTTCATGCGCGAACTCAACCGCCTGGGCGTGACCGGCGCGATCGACGCCGGCGGCGGGTTCCAGAACTATCCCGACGATTACCGGGTGATCGAGGAACTCGCCCAGGCCGGCCAGCTCACGGTCCGCCTGGCCTACAACCTGTTCACCCAGAAGCCCAAGCAGGAAAAGGAGGACTTCCTGAACTGGACGGCCACCTCGCGCTACAAGCAGGGCACCGACTACTTCCGCCACAACGGCGCGGGCGAGATGCTGGTGTTCTCGGCCGCCGACTTCGAGGACTTCCGCCAGCCGCGGCCCGACATGGCGCCCGAGATGGAAGGCGACCTCGAGGGCGTCGTGCGGGTGCTGGCCGAGAACCGCTGGCCCTGGCGCCTGCACGCGACCTACGACGAGACCATCAGCCGCTCGCTGGACGTGTTCGAGCGTGTCGACCAGGACCTTCCGCTCGAAGGCCTCAACTGGTTCTTCGACCACTGCGAGACCATCTCCGAGCGCTCCATCGATCGCATCGCCGCGCTCGGCGGCGGCATCGCGGTGCAGCACCGCATGGCCTATCAGGGCGAGTACTTCGTCGAGCGCTACGGCGCCGGCGCGGCCGAGGCCACGCCGCCGGTGGCGCGCATGCTGGAGAAGGGCGTGAAGGTCTCGGCCGGCACCGACGCCACCCGCGTCGCCTCGTACAACCCGTGGGTCGGCCTGGCTTGGCTGATCACCGGCCAGACCGTGGGTGGCCTGCGGATCACGCCGCAGCGCAACTGCCTGGACCGCGAGACGGCATTGCGCATG
>DATINB010000474.1:0-4974 GCA_035474775.1 Luteimonas sp. | reverse complement strand
GTGCCGATGCCCATGCTCATGCCGAGCATGCCGTGGCCGGTGGCCAGCCACACGTGGCGCGCGCCGGCCGCCTGGCCGATCAAGGGCAGGTCGTCCCAGGTCAGCGGGCGCCAGCCGTACCATTCCTCGTGCTTCACCGGGCCCACCGGGTCGTGCAGGTATTCGGCGGCGCCGCGCTCGAGCGCATCCAGGCGCCGGCGGTTGAGCGTGGCGTCGTATCCGGCCAACTCCATCGTGCTGCCGAGCCGATACCCGCTGGGCCATGCCGTTACGCACACGCTGCGCTCGGCCAGCACCACCGGGCGGCGCGGCGCGAGTGCGGGGCGGTCATAGGTGATCGAATAGCCCTTGCCGGGCTGCACGGGCACCTTCGCGAGGCCCGTGGCCCGGGCAAGGACCGGCGACCAGGCGCCGCTCGCCACGACCAGTTCGGCGCCCTCGCGGACGCCGCACGTGCTCTGCACGCGCACGCCGGTCGCGGTTTCCTCGATCGCGCCGACCGCACACCCTTCCTCGATCTCGCCGCCCGCCGCGCGCAACGCGCGCGCCAGCCCGGCGACGTACACGTCGGGGCGCAGTGACGCATCGCCCGGGAACCGGACCGCGCCGACGACACCGGGTCTCAGCGCCGGTTCCTGCCCGAGGTAGTCGGCGCCGTCGATCCGTTCCGAGACCACGCCGGCGGCCGCCAGTGCGTCGACCTCGGCGTCGAAATGGCGGAGCGCGGCGCCGGTGCGGAACACGTAGTCCACCCCGGTCTCGACGAACTCGCAGTCCAGCTCGTACTGCGCCATCCACTCCGGCATGGCCCGGCGGGAGGCGTTGAGAAGTGCCGCCCGCGCGGCCAGCGCTGTGCGCCAGTCATGCCGGTTGCATCGCGAGGCGAAGTGCAGCATCCACGCCCACAGGGCCGGGTCCAGTCGGGGTGCCACGTAGAACGGCGCGTCCGGCGTGGCCATCCAGCGCAGCGCCTGCGCGACGGCACCGGGCGCGGCCAGTGGCGCCGCATGGCTCGGGGTGATGGTCCCGCAGTTGCCGTGCGAGCTGCCGCTGCCGATGGTGTGCGCCTCCAGCACGCGCACCGGCCGACCCGCGGCGCGCAGCGCCAGGCCCGTGCACAGGCCGATGACGCCCGCGCCCGCGATCAGCACCTCTCCCCGTGCACGTGCTGCCATCAGGCGCTCAGCGGCCGTGGCGGTCGGACGGGCGGCCGGGGGTCGCGCGGCGCGGCATCAGTGGTGGTGGCCACCATCGCCGTGCACGTGGCCATGCTCGCGCTCTTCGGCGCTGGCCTCGCGGACCTCGATGATCTCGACATCGAACTGCAGGTCCTTTCCGGCCATCGGATGATTGAGGTCGACATCGACCACGCTCATCCCGACTTTCTCGATGGTGACCGCACGCGGACCGAAATTGGTCTCCAGGATCACCTGCATGCCGGGCTGCAGTTTCTGGGCACCGAAATGCTTCTTGGGCACACGCTGGCCGAGGCCCTCGCGGCGTTCGCCGTAGGCATCCGCCGCGGCGACGTCGACCGTGAAGCGGTCGCCCGCCTCGTGCCCGTCCATGGCCTTTTCCAGCCCCGGGATGACATTGCCGTGGCCGATCAGGATCGCCAGGGGATCACGCTCGCGCGAGGACTCGACCTCGACCACGCCGGCTGACTCCGCGCCCGTGGTCCCGGCACCATCGGCCCCGGCCACCGCCCCTGCGACGCGTTCGGACACGATGTAATGGAAACGGACGACGCGGTTCTTCTCGATCTTCATGGGCAACGGTCCAGGTGCGGCAGGCGCCGCTTGTGCGTGGGTAGGGGGTTCGCCAAGATGCCGGCGGTGAACGTCGACCCGCATTATCCCGGCTGCACGGCGCTGGCGCCAACCGGCCGCTGGCCCGCGTTGCCGGGCCGTGCCGTGGCGGCCTGGTGCATGGCCGTGGCCGCAACCCTGCTCGGACTGCTGCTCGCCGGTTGCGGAGTGCCCGCAGCCCGTGGCGACGCGCCGCACGCGGTTGCGGTTCGTCGTGACCGGCCCCCCGGGCCGGCCTCCGACGCGGTGTCCGCCAACGCCGTGCTGATGCGGGCGATCAGCCTGGTGGGCACGCCGTACCGGTATGGGGGCAACACCCCGGAAGGGGGTTTCGATTGCAGCGGGCTGGTCAACTACGTCTACCGGGACATGCTGGACCTGCGCCTGCCGCGCACCTCGCGTGAACTCGCCGACTACCAGGGGCCGCGGATCCAGCCGGAGCGGCTGGCCACCGCGGACCTGGTGTTCTTCGGGCACGGTGGCCAGGTCAGCCACGTGGGGATCTACATCGGGGAGGGTCGCTTCGTCCACGCCCCGAGCAGCGGCGGAACGGTCCGGCTCGACCGCCTGGATGGCGCCTATTGGCGCGCCAATTACAGCGGCGCACGGCGCGTCCTCCGCTGAATTGTGAGGGAAATCACCCACTTCCTCACGCAGCGCTAACGAAATATGAACCTTTCCTTCGTCCGCGTGGGGCACCATCACGCCACCTCGACAGAAGTGAAAGACGCGTGACGACAGCCAAGACGCCCGCCTCGACTCTTCGTTTTGCCGTCCTGGCGAAGCCCATCCTTGCCTTCGCCCTGCTGGTCGCTCCGGCGCTTCCGGCCCTTGCCGGCCCGGCCCTGGGCGCGGATTCCGCGGACGCCCTGCCCGCCCTCTCGGCGACCCAGTCACTGATCGAACCGACCCTCGTCGCCCAGCGCGTGCAGACCGCGAGCGACGTCAACCTCCAGATCGCCGCGCAGCTGCGCCTCGCCGAGGTGCCCGAGAGCCGCGTGCAGAGCGTCATGAAGCGCGCCCTCGCGCTGCTCGGCACGCCGTACCGCTGGGGCGGCAACTCGCCGGACGGCGGTTTCGACTGCAGCGGCCTGGTCGGCTACGTGTTCCGCACCGCGCTCGGCATCGAGCTGCCGCGGGTTTCCGGCGACATGGCCCACAACGGCGAGCAGATCGACCGCAGCGCGATGACCGCCGGCGACCTGGTGTTCTTCAGCCGCCGCGGCAGCCGGGTCGACCACGTCGGCATCTACGTCGGAAATGGCCAGTTCGTGCACGCGCCGCGGAGCGGCAAGGACGTGATGGTGTCGGAACTGGACAGCGGCTACTGGAGCGGCAAGTTCCTGCAGGCACGGCGCGTCGCCGGCATCTGAGCCGCGCCGCCGGGCTGATCGGGAGGCCGCCGCAAGGCGGCCTTCCTACGTCTGCGCCCCCGGATGGCCGTAGTTGGCCACCGTCTGCTCGATGCCCTTGCTGAGCGCCATCACCTCGGTGGCGTAGCGCGCCAGGCGCGCGTCTTCGGCGTCGACGGGCACCCAGGCGGGGACCGCCACCGGCTGGCCTTCCACCCCGTCGAGCGCGACGAACACGATCACGCAGTGCGTGCACAGCCGGTCGTCGGGCGCACGCGGCCCGCCGTCCATGCCGGGGTCGCGCGCGCGCACGTCGACGGCGAAATGCATGCTCGTGGTGCCGGTATGCACGAGCTTGGCGGTGACCGTGACCACGTCGCTGATGCGGATGGGTGCCACGAAGCGGATGCCGCCGACGGCCACCGTCACGCTGTAGCGCCCGCTCCAGCCCACCGCGGCCGCGTAGCCGACCTGGTCGATCCACTTCATGACCACCCCGCCGTGCACCTTGCCCCCGTAGTTGACGTCGGTGGGCTCGGCGAGGAAACGGAAGGTCAGTTCACGCTGGTGGCCACTCATGGGCTCGGCGCCCGACCCGGGCCCTCGAGCGGGCCGGGCTCGACGCCCACGTTGGTCGACGCCTGCTCGTAGCGCGCGAGATCCAGCAGGCCGGTCTCCTTGGCCACGAGCACCGGCACCAGCATCTGCCCGGTCACGTTGGTCAACGTGCGCATCATGTCCAGCACGCGGTCGATCGCGATCAGCAGGCCGATGCCCTCCAGCGGAAGGCCCGCGGCACTCAGCACCAGCGTGGCCATGACCACCGCCGTGCCGGGGACGCCGGCGGTGCCGAAGCTGCCGAACACCGAGGCCAGCAGGATGATGAAGTACTGCGTGGCGCTCAGTTCCAGCCCGAAGTACTGCGCCACGAAGATCGAGGTCAGGGCGGGAAAGATCGCTCCGCAGCCGTCCATCTTGATGCTGGCGCCGAGCGGCACCGCGAACGCGGCGTAATCGCGGTCCACGCCGAGGTTGTGGGTGACCGCGCGCATGGCGGCCGGCAACGACGCGAAGCTCGACGAGCTGACGAAGGCCACCTGCATGCCGGGCAAGGCGCCGCGGAAGAAATGCAGCGGGTTGAGGCCGTGCGCCAGCAGCAACCCGCCGTAGACGAACACGATGTGCAGGGCGCAGGCCAGGTACAACGCGAACACGAAGCTGCCGAGCGGCAACAGCTTCTCGAACCCGTAGGCACCCACCAGCCCGGCGATCAGGCCGAAGGTGCCGATCGGCGTGACCTCCAGCACGAAGCGGGTCACCTGGATCATCACCTCGCTGGCCTCGCCGACCAGCGTGCGCACGCCGGCCGCCCGCGCGCCCAGCCTGACGAGCGCGAAGCCGACCAGCGCCGCGAACACGATCACCTGCAGGATCTTGCCTTCCGACAGCGCCGCGAACGGGTTTGCCGGCACCAGGTCCAGGAGCACCTGAACCACCGACGGCACCTCGCGCACGGTGTAGTCGCGGGCCATGGCCAGCCCACTGAGACCGAGGCCGGGCTTGACCGCCCAGCCCACCGCCAGTCCCACCCCGACCGCCAGTGCCGCGGTGGCGGCGAACCAGGCGAAGGTGCGGCCACCGAGGGTGGCCATCGACTTCTGGCCGTGCAGCGCCGCCACTGCGTTCATCACCGCGAAGAACACCAGGGGCACGGCGATCATCCGGATCAGGCGCACGTACAGGTCGCCCAGCGGGCCGAACCAGGTCTCGGCGGCCGGGCCCAGCAGCCAGCCGGCGAACGCACCCAGCACGAA
>DATINB010000473.1:0-5221 GCA_035474775.1 Luteimonas sp. | reverse complement strand
TGCACCGGCACCTGCACCTGCACCTGCACCTGCACCTGCACCTGCACCCGCCACCTCGGCACCGGCACCGGCCGCTGCACCCGTACCCGCCAGCGCAACGCCGGCGCCCGCTCCGCCGCCGGCGGCCCGAGCGGCACCGGCGGCTCGACCGGTACCTGTGCCTGCGGGGGCGGCTCCACCCGCGGCTCCACCCGCGGCTCCACCCGCGGCACCACCCGCCCCGGAGCGTGCGCCGCAGGGCGCGGCCGTGCCCGTGCGCTGAGCGCCTGCGGGGCGATCGCCGCGTGGCGTCAGCGCGGCTTCGCCGGCAACGGGAACGGCATCACCACGCGCTCGCCGCTGGCGGCGTCGCGGATCGCGGCCGGGCCCTTGCGCTCGACTTCCTCCACCCGCAGCACGCTCTGCATCGGCAGGTGCAGCACGCGGGTATTGGCGAATTCGTCGCGCAGCTGTTCTTCCACCGGATCCACGAGGATGCCTTCGCGCACGTCGAACAGCAGGTCGGCCACTTCCAGGAATCCCCACAGCGCGCCGCTCGCCACGCGCTGTGCGTAGAGTTCGTAGACCTTGCCGTGGGACAGGAAGGTGACCTTGTAGAGCGTCTTGGCCATGCGCCCAGTATAGGAGCGCAGGGCGGTGCCGATCAGTAGCCCTGGCGGCGGCGCAGGCGCATCGCGATGGCGCGTCGCGACAGCCAGGCGAAGGCGATGCCGAACACGAAGCCGCCGATGTGCGCCGACCACGCCACCGTGCCGAACGCCGGACCGATGTACGCGAAGACCACCTGCAGCACGGCCCAGATCCCGATCAGCAGCGAAGCCGGCGCGCGCACGAATTCGAGGAACAGGCCGAGTGGCAGCACCACGCCCAGGCGCGCATGCGGAAACAGCGCGAGATACGCGCCGATCACCGCCGACACCGCGCCGCTGGCGCCGATGATCAACCGGTCGGGCGCTGCGATCGCCAGCACCGCCACCAGGTTGGCGACCGCGCCGCCCAGCAGGAACAGCAGCAGGAAGCGCAGCGAACCCATGACCCGCTCAGCAGGCAGGCCGAAGATCAGCAGGAACACCAGGTTGCCGAGCAGGTGCGCCCAGTCGGCATGCAGGAACAACGCGCTCGGCAGCCGCAGCCAGCGGCCCGCGTCGGACCAGGACTGCAGCAGGCCGTCGGGTGCCAGCCCACCGCTCAGCGCACCCCACTCGATCATCAGGCCGCGCTGCACGGCATCGGTGCGCGTGCTCGCCCAGAGATAGACCAGCCACATCGCCGCGAACAGCATCGGCGTGGCCCAGCGCAGGCCGGGTCGGGAGCGGGTGGGGATGGAAACGAACATTCGGCACACCCGGCAGGAGCCGATACCTTACCTGTTCAGCCACGTGATGCCTGCAGCCGGGTTGCCCGTGCCACCACACGCCGCGGTATAGTGCGCGCCGCGTCGGGGCTCGGAGGCTTTCCGACCGGCTACGCCCCGGCACTCCGGCGTGCGGCCAAGACGCGAGCCCGGCAGCCGTCTGCCGCAGTCATCCCCGTTCCGGAGAACCGTCCCCCATGTTCAGCGCCAACCGTGTCATCCAGGTTTCAGCCCTCGCACTGGGCATCGCCGGTGTGCTGGCGATCGCCCCGGCCCAGGCCTCGGGCTTCCAGCTCAAGGAAAACAGCGTCAAGGGCATGGGTGCCGCGTTCTCGCGCTCCGCCATCGACGAGACCGATGCGTCGGTGGTGGTCAACAACCCGGCCACGATGGCGCGCTTCGAGGGCACGACGGTACAGGGCGACCTCAGCGTGATCGACCTCAATGCCGAGTTCGACGGCAGCGGCACCGACCTGCTCGGCCAGCCGCTCACCGGCGGCAATGGCGGCGAAGCCGGTGACGTCACGCCGGTCCCGGCGCTGTCGGTGGTGCACAACTTCGACAACGGCCTCGCGGTGGGTGCCATGGTCAGCGCGCCGTTCGGCCTGAAGACCGAGTACGACGAGGCCTGGGTCGGCCGCTACTACGCGCAGAAGTCCGAAGTGGAGATCGTCGAGCTGGCGCTCACCGCGTCGGTGGACATCGTGCCCGACCGTCTCTCGGTCGGTGGCGGCCTGACCTTCTCCAATGCCGACGTCACCCTGTCCAAGGCGGTCGATTTCGGCACCGCGCTGTTCGGTGCCGGCGTGCCGCTGCCGTTCGCGCGACCGCAGGCCGCCGACGGCTTCGCGGAAGTGCAGGGTGACGACACCGGCATCGGCTGGATCGCCGGCGTCGACTTCCGCCCCACCGACAAGCTGTCGATCGGGCTGTCCTACCGCTCGGAAGTGGACTACGACCTGGAAGGCACCGCCGACTGGACCGTGCCGGGCAACGTGCGCACCGTCCTCGACAGCACGCCGCGCGCGCCGCTGTTCCGCGACGGCGACGTGACCGCGAAGCTCACCACGCCGAGCACCACCACGCTGTCGGTCGGCTATGCGTTCAACGACCAGTTCTCGCTCGCCGCGACCTACTCGGAGACCGGTTGGGAGTCGCTGCAGGAAGTGCGCATCAACTTCGCCAACCCGGACCCGGATTCGGTCGAGGACTTCAGCTGGGAGGACACCGCGTTCATGTCGCTGGGCGGCGAGTTCAAGCTCAACGACGCCTGGACCCTGCGCGCGGGCTATGCCTACGACGAGACGCCCACGTCGGTCGACACCCGTACGCCGCGCCTGCCCGATGAAGACCGCCAGTGGTTCTCGGTTGGCGCCACGTGGGGCATCAGCGAGCAGCTGGACCTGAGCTTCGCGTACACGCACATCAAGCCGGATACGCCGGAGATCGCGATCATCACGCCGCCCGCGGCCGGTGGCCAGCGCCGCAGTGGCGACTACGACAGCAGCGTCAACCTGTTCGGCCTGTCGGCACAGTACCGGTTCTGATCCGCATCCTGGTCGCACGAAAAGCCCCGCGGAAGCGGGGCTTTTTCGTTGTGCCGCCAGTGGCCGGGCCGGGCCCCGCCCTCACTCGCCGAGCGTGAGCAGCGAAGCGTTGCCACCGGCCGCGGTGGTGTTGACGGTCACCGTCTTCTCGGTGGCGAAACGCGCCACGTAGTGCGGCCCGCCGGCCTTGGGCCCGGTGCCGGACAGGCCCTGGCCACCGAACGGCTGCACGCCCACCACCGCGCCGATCTGGTTGCGGTTGACGTAGATGTTGCCGACCCGCGCCCGCGCGACGATGCGGTCGATGGTCTCGTCGATGCGCGAATGGATGCCGAGGGTGAGTCCGAAGCCGGTGGCGTTGACGGCGTCGATCACCGCGTCCAGTTCGCTGCCCTTCCAGCGCACCACGTGCAGCGCGGGGCCGAAGTTCTCCTGGTCGAGCTGCGCGAGCGATGCGAGCTCCCAGGCGCGCGGTGCGAAGAAGCTGCCATGGGCGACGGCATCGCCGGTCGGGGCGGTGGCGATGAGGCGCGCGCCCGTGGCCATCTCGTCGGCGTGCGCTTCGAGCAGGGCGAGGGCGTCGGCGTCGATCACCGGGCCCACATCCGTGGACAGCAGGGCTGGGTCGCCGACCTGCAGCTCGGCCATCGCGCCCGCCAGCATGTCGACGACCTTGTCGGCGATGTCCTCCTGGACGAACAGCACGCGCGCCGCCGAGCAGCGCTGGCCGGCGGAGGTGAACGCCGATGCCAGCGCATCCTTGACCAGCTGCTCGGGGAGTGCCGAGGAATCGGCCAGCAGCACGTTCTGGCCGCCGGTCTCGGCGATCAGCACCCCGATGGCGGCGTCGCGCGCGGCCATGGCGCGGTTGATGGCACGGGCGGTCGCGGTCGAACCGGTGAATGCGACACCGGTCACGCGTGGGTCGGCGGTCAGCGCGGCACCGACGGTGGCGCCGTCGCCGGGCACGAACTGCAGGACGGCCTCCGGCACGCCGGCTTCATGCAGCAGCCGCACCGCGGCATGGCCGATGAGGTTGGTCTGCTCGGCGGGCTTGGCGATCACGCTGTTGCCGGCCGCCAGTGCGGCCGCCACCTGGCCGGCGAAGATCGCCAGCGGGAAGTTCCACGGGCTGATGCAGACGAAGACGCCGCGGCCTTCCATGCGCAGCGTGTTGGACTCGCCGGTCGGGCCGGGGAGCGCCTCGGGCGTGAACAGCCGCCGCGCCTCGCCGGCGTAATAGCGCAGGAAGTCGACCGCTTCGCGGACTTCCGCCACGCCATCGGCGATGGTCTTGCCGGCTTCGCGCGTGCACAGCGCGATGAACAGCGGCATGCGCTGCTCGAGCAGCATCGCCGCGTGTTCCAGGATCGCCGCACGCGACGCCGGCGGCGTCGCGTTCCAGCCCGGCTGCGCGGCGACGGCATTGGCGAGCGCGCGCTCGACCGTGTCGGCATCGGCGGCCTGCCATTGGCCCACGCGGTGGCGGCGGTCGGCGGGATTGGTCACCGCGATCGCGGGGCCCTCGATGCGCGCGCCGGGCACCAGCGGCGCGGCGCGCCAGTCGCCCGGTGTCGATGCCAGCTGGTCGGCGAGCGTGCGCAGCTGGTCGTCGTTGGCGAGGTTGAGGCCCATGGAATTGCTCCTGGCGCGTGCGGCGCCGCTGTCGGCATGGCTGCGGTACAGGTCGACCGGCAGCGGGATCCGCGGGTGCGGGATGGCGTCGAAGTGGGCCACCACGTCGATCGGATCGCGCACCAGGTCGTCGATCGCCACCGAGTCGTCGGTGATCCGGTTGACGAAGCTGGAGTTGGCCCCGTTCTCGAGCAGCCGGCGGACCAGGTACGGCAGCAGGTCCTCGTGCGAACCGACCGGCGCGTAGACCCGGCACGGCACGTCCAGGCGATCGCGGGGAACGACCTCCGCGTACAGGTCGTCGCCCATGCCATGCAGCTTCTGGAACTCGTAGTCGGTGCCGCTGCCGCCGGCCGCGCCGCTGCCGCCGGCCATGCGGTGGACCGCGGCGATGGTGTGCGCATTGTGGGTGGCGAACATCGGGTACACCGCATCGCGTGCGCCGAGCAGCCGCCGCGCACAGGCGAGGTACGACACGTCGGTGTTGGGTTTGCGCGTGAACACCGGATACCCGGCCTGCCCGTCGACCTGCGCGCGCTTGACCTCGGAATCCCAGTACGCGCCCTTGACCAGGCGCACGGGGATCCGGCGCCCGTGGCGGCGGGCGAGGTCGGCGATCCAGTCGATGACGAACGGCGCGCGCTTCTGGTAGGCCTGCACCACGATGCCGAAGCCGTGCCAGCCG
>DATINB010000472.1:0-2058 GCA_035474775.1 Luteimonas sp. | reverse complement strand
CCACGTCTGAATGCGCGCCGCGGGCACCGACGCGTGTGCCCGCCGACCCGCTGCCGCGGCGCCGTGGTTTGACGCCAGCGGCGCCGATCGCCGATCCTCGCCCGTCGCGCGCAGCCAGCGCCGTCTCGCCGATGACAGGGGAACCGAATGAGCGCAACCGTCCCGAACGCCGCCGAACCTTCGGGTCCGCCGATGGAGAACCCCACGGCGGGCGGCACGCCGCCACCGCCGTTCGACCAGGTGATGGGGCATCCGAAGCCGCTGTGGATGCTGTTCATGGCGGAGTTCTGGGAGCGCTTCGCGTTCTACGGCATCCGCTGGGCGCTGGTGCTGTACATCGTGGCGCAGTTCTACGGCGGCGAGTCCAGCGGGCAGGCGTCGGCCAGCGCGACCTACGGTTCGTACCTCGCGCTGGTGTATGCCGGCGCGATCTTCGGTGGCTACATCGCCGACAAGGTGATCGGCTACCAGCGTTCGATCCTGGTCGGTGCCGCGTTCATGGCCGCCGGCCTGTTCCTGATCGCGCTGCCCAGCCAGACCGTGTTCGAAATGGGCCTGGCCACGATCATCGTCGGCAACGGCCTGTTCAAGCCCAACATCTCGACCATGGTCGGCAAGCTCTACGGGCTCGACGATCCGCGCCGCGACAGCGGCTTCACCATCTTCTACATGGGCATCAACGTCGGTGCGCTGATCGCGCCGGTGCTGACCGGCCTGCTGGCCGACCAGGTGTTCGGCACCCCGGAGGTACCGGCCTACAAGGTGGTGTTCATGGCGTCCGGCGTGGGCATGCTGATCAGCCTGGTGTGGTTCTGGGTCGGTCGCGCGCAGCTGAAGGGCATCGGCGCCGCACCGGTGAATGCGGAGGGCATGGCGCGCACGCTGATGGTGATCATCGGCGCGGTGGTGGTGATCCCGCTGATCTACTTCCTGCTCACCCTGGGTGCCGGCGTGCTGCAGGTGATCCTCACCGTGCTGTTCATCGGCCTGGCGCTGATGCTGCTGGTGGAAGGCTTCCGCGATGGCAGGGTGGCGCGCGACCGCGTGTTCGCGATGCTGATCATCTTCGTGTTCAACGTGATGTTCTGGATGTTCTTCGAGCAGGCGGGCAGCTCCTTCACGTTCCTCGCGAGCGAGATCGTCGACCGCAGCTTCGGCGGCTGGACCTGGCCGGTGGCGTGGTTCCAGAGCGTCAATTCGATCGCGATCATCGCGCTGGCGCCGGTCATCGCGTGGATCTGGGTGGCCTCCGCGCGCCGCAACCTCAACCCGTCGATTCCGCGCAAGTTCGGCCTCGGCCTGCTGTTCAACGCCGTCGCCTTCCTGCTGCTGATGTTCGCGCTGTCGAGCCTGGTCGACGACAAGGGCATGATCCCGTTCTGGACGTTGTTCATGGTCTACGTCATCCAGTCGGTGGGCGAGCTGTGCCTGTCGCCGATCGGCCTGTCGATGGTCACCAAGCTGGCACCGGTGAAGCTGGTGGGCCTGGGCATGGGCGGCTGGTTCCTCTCGACCGGCATCGGCAACAACCTGTCGGGCATCTTTGCCGGGCACGTCAGCGGCGAGACCGGCATGACCACGGCGTCGGCGCTCGACGGCTACACGTTCGGCTTCTGGGCGCTGCTCATCGCCGGCGTGGTGCTGTTCCTGCTGGCGCCGCTGATCAACAAGCTGATGCACGGCGTGAAGTGACGCGGCGCGTCGGGTGACCCGGACGGCGGCTTCGGCCGCCGTTCCTGTGTGCGGGCGTCAGCGGGCCTCGAGCGCCTCGATCAGTGGCGCCAACTGCGTCCGGTACGGCCACCAGGCCGGCTCGGCAACGGCGCGGATGCCCGCGCGCACCTGCACCGCGCTGGCAGTGGACACCGCCCCGCCGCGTCCGGCCAGCGCCAGCACCCCCGGATCGAAGTCCAGTCCGCAGTGCGCCAGCACGCGACGCGCGACCGCTTCCGGATCCGCCACCAGGTCCTCGAGATCGACCTCCAGCAGGCGTTCGCCGAGCACGGCGCGCCAGTGCGCCATCAGCCCGACGTAGCCGCGGTGGTAGGCGGCGAGTTC
>DATINB010000471.1:0-4001 GCA_035474775.1 Luteimonas sp. | reverse complement strand
TGCGTGACCTGCAGCAGGTCGGCCTGGCGGGGAAATGCGCGGTCATCGCTGCGGAACCGGCCGTCGCCGAGCGGATAGCTGCGCGGCGGCGCGCCCTCGACCGCCGCCAGCGCGACGCTGCGGAACACCGCTGCACCCTCGGCGTTGGCCAGGGTCCCCTGGTGCCAGTCGGCGACGAGGCCGCCGTAGTCCCACTCCATGCCGTTGAACGTGATCGGGCGTCCGTTGAGCCTGACCAGCTCGCGCAACGTCATGCCCAGGTGCACGCCGCGGTCGAGGCGCCAGCGCGAGTGGGTACCCATCACGCGCGCCATGGCGACGCCGTCGAGGGTCGTCGGATCCCGCATGAACAGCTGCAGCCGCCGCGCGGGGTCGGTGCCGAACAGCTCGATGCCGCGCTGGGTCTCGCCCTCCGCGCCGTCGAGCTCGACGACTTCGACGTTGGCGGGGCCGTACCGTTCGCGCAGCAGCGCCAGCGTGGTGTCGCGTCCGAGCGCGCCGGGCAGCGTCCAGGCGGCGTCGCGTGCCATGTGGGTGGCGGACATCGCCGGCGCATCCGGCGGAGTGGCGCTCGCCGCGCCGACGCAAAGCGCCAGCAGCGCCGCAATGACAGTCCAGTGCCGGCGCCCGGCGCGGCCGCTGGTGATCCGGTTCGAGGTGGGTCGAGATGTGCGCATGGTGACCACGGTTGCCAGGTTGCCGCTCACAACGCACAAACCCCGGCCGCGCGGCCGTGCACCGCCTTCCAGCCGCTACACTCCAGCGCCCGCACGGAGCCACGCCATGGCCAGGTTCATCGCATCCATCCTGTTGCTGCTGTTGCTCGGCGCTTGCGCCGGCCAGGCTCCCAGGCCGCCCGGCGCCCAGCCGGCCATCGCCAGCGAGGCGGCCTGCCTGGAGCGCGGTGGGCAGTGGACGCAACTGGGCCGGGCGCCGCTCAAGCAATGCCTGCTGGCCACCCGCGATGCCGGCAAGGCCTGCACCGACAATGCCCAGTGCCAGGGCCTGTGCCTCGCGCCAGAGGGCAGTGTCGACGGCACCAGGGTCGGCGGCACCTGCAGCGCGGATACCAACCGGTTCGGCTGCCGCCAGCAACTGCGCGACGGGGTGCCGTTCACCCTCTGCATCGACTGAGGCGAACCGGCGGATGCACGAGCGGCAGGCGGCGCGAGCGTGTACAGCAGGCAGGCATGCAGTTCACCTCGACGTGCGGTTCCCGAAGCTAGCGTGAGGCTGCCCCGTACACCGGAGTTGCCATGCGCCTGTTGACCCTGTTGCTGGCCGTGGCTACGCCGGCGGTGAGCCTTTCCAACGCCTGCGCCCAGGGCCTCGCGACTCCGCCGGCCGTGACCCTGGCGCCGCCCGCGCCGATCGGCACCGGGCCCGGGCTGAACGCTCCCGCGCCGGCCGCACCGCGCGTGACCGGCGGCCTGCCGTCTTCGCCCATGGTTCCGCGGGTGCCGAGTACCGGACCTGCCGCCGCGTCCACCATCCGGCCCGCGGTTCTACGCACCGAGCCGACCGCACCCCGCACCCGCCAACCGGTGCTCGACGAGCGTGGCCGGCCCTTGACCGGCACCGTGCCGGTTGCGCCGGACCGGGTGCTGGATCCGGCCACCGGCCGTTACTACCCCGTGGCACCGCCGGTGCCGCCGAGACCCTGATCCGACAGCACGCGACTGCGCGCGTCAGGCGTCCGCGGGCGGTGCGTCGATGTCCTCGTCGCGCCGGTCGTCGGGCGCTTCCGGCGGGGCACCCGGGTGACGGCCAGCGGGAACGCCGGCGAGTGGGTCGCCCTGCCGGGGATCCATGTCGGTCGGGGGAATGGTCGTTTTCGGCGTCATTGCGGCGCTGCCTCCTGGTGGTCGATCGATGGAGTGTCCGGACTCAGCCGCCCAGCCGGTTGATGTCCGCGTTCTCGATGATCGCGGGCGGGTCCGGCATGCGCGCGGCGGCCAGCAGGGTCCGGGCCACCCGGCCGGTGGTGGTCATGACCTGCGGCATCAGCCGGACGCCGATCCCCATCAGCGGGCCGGCCACGCGGTAGATCGCCGCCAGACCGGGATGCGGCGAGCGTTCGCCGCCGACCGGCTGGATGCCACCCGGGCGCACCATCACCGTGCGCAGGGGCAGCCCACGCAGGGCATCCTCGGCCTCGCCCTTGACCCGCAGCGGCATCAAGCGGCTCCCGGCATCGGCATTCGCACCCGACACGTAGACGAATACAAGCGAGGGGTTGCGCGCGGCAAGCGTCCGCGCGACATGCACGGTCGCGTCGACCGTCACCCGTCGGTAGTCGTCCTCGCGGGTGCCCAACGGCGGCGCCCCGGCACAGTACAGGCAGGCGTCGAACCCCTGGAGCCGACTCTCCACGGCGTCGAGCGCCAGGAAGTCGGCCACCAGGACCTCGTCGAGCCTGGGATCTTCCAGGCCCGTGGCACGGCGCCCCAGCACGGTGACCGCCGCCACGTCCGCCGCTTCGAGCGACGTCGCCAGGACGGCCTGGCCGACCAGGCCGGTGGCGCCGGTGATGAGGATGCGCATGCGGAGCTCCGTCTCGAGGGAGCCGCAAGCCTAGTCCGCACGCGGCCGCCGCGATGTGCAGGCGACGGCCCGCGGGTTCAGCGGGCGAGCAGCGCGCGGTTCATCCGCTGCACGAATGCGGCCGGATCCGGCAACGCAGCGCCGGCCGCGATCTCCGCCTGCTCCAGCAGCAGGAGCGCCAGGTCACGCGCGACCGCCTCGTCCGGCTCGGACTGCACGCGCTGCAGCAAGGCGTGAGCTGGATTGACCTCGAGGACCGGCCGGTTCTCGGGCATGTCCTGGCCGGCCTCGCGCAGCAGTCGCGCGAAGTGCGGTGCAAGGTCGTGGTCCGAGAGCGCGAGGCAGGACGGGGATTCCGTGAGCCGTGCCGACACCCGCACGTCCTGCACGCGCTCGGCGAGGAGGGCCTTCAACCGCTCGAGCAGCGGAGCAGCCGCGATCGCGGCCCCCTGCTGTTCGAGCCGTCCGGCCTCATCCAGCGGGAACTCGCCCTTGGCGACGTGCTGCAGGCTGCGGCCGTCGTACTCGCGCAGCGAACCGAGCATCCATTCGTCGATGCGGTCGGACATCAACAGGACCTCGATGCCACGCGCCTTGAACGCCTCGAGCTGCGGGCTGCCCGCGGCGGCCGCGTGGCTGTCGGCAGTGACGTACCAGATGGTGTCCTGGCCCTGGTCCATGCGGGCGATGTAGTCGTCGAGCGACACCGACTGAGCGGCCCCCTCGCCACGGGTGGACGCGAACCGCAGCAGCTTCGCGATCCGTTCGCGGTTGCCGGAATCCTCGCCGACGCCTTCCTTCAGCGTGTTGCCGAACGCCTTGTGGAAGGTCGCGAATTTCCCCGGCTCGTCGCGCGCCAGCTTTTCGATGAGGTCGAGGATGCGCTTGACGCAGGCCGACTTGATGCGATCGAGCTGGCGGTTCTGCTGCAGCAGTTCCCGGCTGACGTTGAGCGGCAGGTCGTCGGCGTCGATCACGCCGCGCACGAAGCGCAGGTAGTTGGGCAGCAGTTCTTCGGCGGCGTCCATCACGAACACACGTTTGATGTAGAGCTTGAGGCCCTTGCGCTCGTCGCGCCCGCCCATCATCAGGTCGAACGGGGGCTGCGCGGGCAGGTAGAGCAGGGTCGTGAAGCTCTGGCTGCCCTCGACGCGATTGTGGGTCCACGCGGCGGCATCGTTGAAATCGTGGCCGAGCGATTTGTAGAACGACTGGTACTCGTCGTCGCCGATCTCCGCCTTCGGGCGGGTCCAGAGCGCGGATGCCGCGTTGATGGTCTCCCAGGTCGGCCCGGTGCCGCCAGCGGCCGCCTGGGGCGCACCCTCCGCGTCGACCTCGGCTCCGGCTTCGACGTCGCCTTCGGCCGCATCGGGCGCGGCGTCGGCATCGCCTGCGGCGGGCGCATCCTTCGGCATCCGGATCGGGAACGCCACGTGGTCGGAATACTTGTTGACCAG
>DATINB010000470.1:0-1932 GCA_035474775.1 Luteimonas sp. | reverse complement strand
TAGCGCAGGCGCGACTTCACGGTCTCGCGGCCGACCCCGGTGATCACGCCGATCTCCTCCAGCGTCAAGTCCTGTTCCAGTCGCAGCAGCACCACCTCGCGCTGGTCATCGGGAAGCGCATCCAGCGCGCCCTGCAGCCGCTGCCGCTGGTCGGCCTCGGCGAGGCTACGCTCGGGCGTGTCGGGGTCGGGTACACGCGCGGTGCGCAGATCCGAGTCGTGCGGGGCCGGCGGCCGGTGGCGTTGCGCGCGCCAATGGTCGGCCAGCCGGTTGTGGGCGATGCGGAACAGCCAGGTGCGGAACGTCGCATCCGGACGCCACGCCTCGCGCGCGCCCACCACGCGCTGCCAGATGTCCTGGAACAGGTCGTCGGCCAGCGCACGATCGCGCAGTTGCCCGACCAGGAAGCGGTACAGCGCCACGCGATGACGCGCATACAGCTGCTCGAACGCCCGCACATCGCCGCGGCCATAGGCCAGCATCAGCTGCTCGTCGCTGCCGTGCTCCGTCGTGCTGCCGGCAGGGACGTCCATGCCGGCAGGTTAAGCGGTGGCGCGGTTGGCGGGAAGCACCAGGCGGCCCCGGCACGGCGCGAGCCGGTTGCCCGGCCTGCCATCGACGGCCGATGTCCGGCCGTCGACGGGCCGGCGGGGCGCTGCTCAGTCGGCGATCGCGACGGGCACCGCCGCGGGCACCACGAGGCTGCGCGCAGCGTCCACGAGATCCGACAGCTCGCTGCGCGACCCCCAGGGGTCTTCCCCGCGCGCGGCGCGCGCGCCGTCCGCGATGTCGTCCCACGTCCAGGTGCCCAGGTGGGTGCCGCCGCGGAGTGCGTCGGCGAATGCCGCCACCGTGGCGGCGAAGCGCAGGCGCGGGGTCGGGGCGGTCCGCAGGGCGCTGCGCAGGATGGGTGTCTCCAGCAGGCGACTGCCGGCCGCGCCGGGCTGCTTGTAGCGCAGGCGGAGGTGGGCGAGCTCCGTGGCCGCAGCGAACGGCGCCGTCGACGACGCGCCGCCGTAGCGCAGCGCGGTGGCCCGTGCGCCGGCGGACCCGACCAGGGTCAGCTCGTACAACGCGGTGACCTGGTGGCCGGCGCCGATGTCGCCGGCGTCGACGTGGTCGTTGGCGAAGTCCTCGCGTGCCAGCAACCGGTTCTCGTAGCCGATCAGTCGGTATCCGGCGACCACCGCCGGGTTGAATTCGACCTGGATCTTGACGTCGCGTGCAATGGTCAGCAGCGTCGACTGCATCGCCTCGACCAGCACCTTGCGTGCCTCCCGTGCGCTGTCGATGTAGGCATGCTGGCCATCGCCCACGTCGGCCAACGCTTCGGCGAGCGCGTCGTTGTAGTTGCCCTGGCCGAAGCCGAGCGTGCTGAGCGCGATGCCGGACCTGCGCTGGTCGGCCACCAGTGTCCTCAAAGCCCCGTCGTCGACGGTGCCGAGGTTGAAGTCGCCATCGGTGGCGAGGATGACGCGGTTGATGCCCCCGGTGACGAATGCCTGGCGCGCCGTGCCGTAGGCAAGGGCGATGCCGGCGCCGCCATTGGTTCCGCCGCCTGCCTGCAGGCGCCCGAGCGCAGCCAGGATCTGGTCATGCCGGTCGCCGGGCGTCGGTGGCAACACCAGCCCCGCGGATCCGGCATACACCACGATGGACACCCGATCCTGGCGACGCAGGGCGGGCACCAGCTGCGCAAAGGCTTCCTTCAGCAGTGGCAGCTTGTCGGGCTCGTCCATCGACCCCGAGGTGTCGATCAGGAACACCAGGTTGGCGGGCGGCAGGTCCACCTTCGGTACGTCGTAGCCCTTGATGCCGATCTGGACCAGCTCGGTCCTGGGGTTCCACGGTGTCGGCATGATCCTGACCGTCGGCTGGAACGGCGTCGCGGCGGTCTCGGCTGCGGGGTAATCGTAGGCGAAGTAGTTGATC
>DATINB010000469.1:0-2489 GCA_035474775.1 Luteimonas sp. | reverse complement strand
GCGGTTGCCGATGAAGCGCACGGGGTCGATGTCCTCGAAGGTGGGGCCGGCATCGACCACGACGCGCAGGCCCGAGAAATCGGCGCGGGTGCTCACCGGCTCGCCAGCGCGGCGACGATCGCGGCCGGTTCCAGCAGGCGGCCGGGGCCGGACTCGCCCTCCGCGAGCGGACCGTCCACCGGACCCAGCACCTGCACGCCGCGCGATTCCAGGACGGCCATGTTGGCGCGGGTGGCGGGATGCAGCCACATGCGGTGGTTCATCGCCGGCGCCACCGTCAATGGCGCGGTGGTGGCCAGGCACAGCGTACTCACCAGGTCGTCGGCCAGGCCGTGCGCCAGTCGCGCCAACGTATTGGCGGTGGCAGGCGCGACCAGCACGCGATCGGCCCAGCGCGCGAGCTCCAGATGGCCCATGGCGGCCTCGGCCTCGGCATCCCACAGCGACGTGCGCACCGCCTGCGCGGTCAACGCCTGGAACGTGGTGGCGGTGACGAAGCGCTGGGCGTTCTCGGTCAGCGCCACGCGCACCTCGGCGCCGGCGTCACGCAGCCGGCGCACGAGTTCGGCGGACTTGTAGGCGGCGATTCCGCCGCACACGCAGAGCAGGACGCGCTGGCGCTCGAGGGTGGCCATGGCGCTCATGCGGTGGGAATCGGCCTACGTGGCGGCGGTTCCACAGCTTACCCGAAGGCCGGCTGGCGCCCGGCGGCGGGGGCCGGCTGCGCACGCTTCAATGCACACACGTTGGCGGCCGGCCCTGCATGCCCGACGCGGTTCCCACCCCTGCCGCGGCCGGTCCCGGCCGGCCGCCAACGACCTCTCCCCGGGACGACGACCCATGCACATCCGTGACTGGCCGAGCGACGAGCGCCCGCGCGAAAAACTGCTGCGACGCGGCGCGTCCGTGCTGTCGGACGCGGAGCTGCTGGCGATCTTCCTCGGCTCGGGCGTGCGCGGGCTCGACGCCGTGGCGACCGCGCGCCGACTGCTGTCCGCGCACGGGCCGCTGCGCACGCTGCTGGAGCGGTCGCCATCGGAACTGGCGCGGCTGCCCGGCCTGGGCCCGGCCCGGGCGTGCCAGGTCGGCGCGGCGCTGGAGCTGTGCAACCGCTACCTGGCCGCCGCGCTCGAGCGGGGCGACGCGCTCACCGATCCGCAAGCGGCCGGCCGCTATTTCGGGCAGCGGTTGCGCGGACAGCCGAGCGAGGTCTTCGCCGCGCTGTTCCTCGACACGCGCCACCGCTCGCTGGCGTTCGAGGAACTGTTCCGCGGCACGGTGGATGGCGCCGAGGTGCACCCGCGCGAGGTCGTCCGCCGTGCGCTGGCCCACAACGCCGCCGCGGTGATCGTGGGTCACAACCATCCGAGCGGCAGCACCGAGCCGAGTGCCGCCGACCGCGCGGTCACCGCGCGACTCAAGCAGGCGCTGCAGCTGGTGGACGTGCGCCTGCTCGACCACTTCGTCATCGGCGACGGGGCGCCGGTGTCGCTGGCGGCACGCGGCTGGGTCTGAGGCCGCCGGCGGCAGGCCCGGTTGCCGGGGCACCCTCGCGTACAATATCCGGCCGCCGTTTCGTGTCGCCTCCCGTGAAATCCGAGCTCCGCGCCCTGATCCACCAGGGCATCGACGCGCTGCGTGCGCGCGACCTGCTGCCTGCCGACGCCGTGCTGCCCGACTTCGTGGTCGAGCGGCCCAAGGATCGTGCGCACGGCGATTTCTCCAGCAACGTCGCGATGCTCCTCGCGAAGCCGGCGCGCAGCAACCCGCGCGCCATCGCGCAGGCATTGGTGGACGCGCTGCCCGCCAACGACGACATCGCCGGCGTGGAGATCGCCGGACCGGGTTTCCTCAACTTCCGCCTCGCAGCGGGCGCCTGGCAACGTGGGCTGGCCGCCCTGCTGGCGCAGGGCGCGCGGTACGGCCGGAACGACGGCGGCGCCGGCCGGATCGCCGGTGTCGAGTACGTCTCGGCCAATCCCACCGGCCCGTTGCATGTCGGACATGGACGCGCCGCGGTGATCGGCGACTGCATCGCGCGCGTGCTGGACGCCAACGGCTGGACGGTCCGTCGCGAGTACTACTACAACGATGCCGGCGTGCAGATCGAGAACCTCGCGCTGTCCGTGCAGGCGCGCGCGCGCGGCATCACGCCCGATGACGAGGCCTGGCCGGACGCCGGCTACCGCGGCGACTACATCGCCGACGTGGCGCGCGCGTACCTCGACCGCGCCGAGGTCGAGGTCGATGGCACGGCGGTTGCCGGAAGCGGCGACGTCGAGGCCCTCGACGACATCCGCCGCTTCGCGGTGGCCTGGCTGCGCCGCGAGCAGGACGCCGACCTCGCCGCGTTCGGGGTGGCCTTCGACGTCTACTTCCTGGAGTCGTCGCTGTATGCCGGGGGCAAGGTGGAGGAGACCGTGCGCGAGTTGATCGCCCACGGCCACACCTACGAGGAAGGCGGTGCCCTGTGGTTGCGCAGCACCGAC
>DATINB010000468.1:0-5774 GCA_035474775.1 Luteimonas sp. | reverse complement strand
GGCGCTGGCCAGGTCGAGCTTCATGCGTTCCGGCAGGAACTCCTCGATGCGCAGGGTGATGCCCTGCACGGCGTCCTTGCTGGCCGGGTCGGTACGGAACTCGACCTGCCACTTGCCGGTCGGTGCCTCGACCGGGATGGCCTTCTCGAAGCGGAAATAGCCCAGCGCACCCGGCTCGATGCGCGATTCGACGAACACCTTGCCGTCGGGCTGCTTGAGCCTGGCGAACAGGGTCTGCGGCGTTCCATCCTTGCCGGCGATCGGCATGCCGTCGGCATCGCGGAGCAGCGCCGAGACGCGGACGGTCTCGCCCGGCCGGTACAGGTCTCGGCCTGCCCATGCGAAGACGTCGAACCAGGCCTGGCTGCGCCCGGCCACGGCGAACTCCGACAGGTCCAGCGCCGGCTGGTTGAAGGGCAGCATCGATACGTCGCGGCCCTTGCTGGCCGTCAGCACATGGCCGGCATCCAGGGCCTGCTTCAGCAGCGCGTTGCCGTTGCCATCGGTGCGCCCCTTGAACACCAGCTCGCCCTGCCCATCGAGCACCCGCAGGTCGATGCCGCCCAGGGCGGCGCCGGATTCCAGCGATGCGGTATGGACGAACAGCGTGTCCTTGTACGCGCGCACGTGCAGGCCGATGTCGCTCACCGTGAAGAACGCGGTCTCGAACTGGTCCTTGAACGCGCCGGCCTTCTTCATCACCGCGAAATACAGGCCGGGCTGCTGCAGCTCCTCGATGTCCTGCACCGGCAGGTAGGTCAGCATGCGCTCGTTGCGCTCGCCGCCCAGCACGAACCGGTTGACGTACACCGGTTCGGCCAGCTGGGCCAGTGGCGTCTTCTCGTCGTCGTAGTCGTTGTCCAGCTCCCAGCTGCCGCGCCGCCCGCCGCGCTGGTACTGCGCGAAGAACAGCGGCAGCGACGCCTCCGGCACGCGCAGGAACTCGACGTCGATCTCCTCCACGTTCACCGACACCACCGGCAGGCCACGCGACTCGCGTGCCGGCAACACGCTGCCCTGCGACGCGAACCCCACGGACGGTTCCAGCTCGCCGGTGAAGATGGTCTTCTCGACCATCGCGCCCAGCGTGCTGCCATCGGCCGCGGTCAGGCCGCCCGCAATGCGCACGGTGTAGTCGCGGTTGGGCTCCACGAACGGGAAGCGCAGCACGGTGCCGCCTTCGTCCAGCGACCAGCTGCTGTCCTTGCCGACCGGCTCCGCAAAGGTCAGCAGCGCATCGAAGTCCTGGGTACCGACCAGCGGCCGAGAGAACTCGATGGCGATCGCCAGCGCCTCGCCCTTGCTGTCGGCGTGCGCACGGAGCACCGCGAAGCCTTCGACGCTCGCCCGCTTGGCCCTGATCGCCTCACCACCGGCCTCCGGCCGCTGGCCAGCCTGGTCGCGGCCACATGCCGCTGCCACCAGCATCCAGACGCACATCAGGCATGTTGCGAACCCGCGCGCCACGCGTCCCCCCCGCTGCCGCACACCCCTCGCGTCGCGCATCGCATCCTCCGGTTGAGACGCGAGTATAGGGCGCACCCCGCACATGCAGGCACGGATCACACCGCCGCGTGCCACCTGCGGAAGTTGGCAACGAAACACCGCCCGGAGGCGGTGCTGCGACCAACGGAACGGTGGCGATCACAACGGCGAACGCGGCTCCCCGTCGGAACCGGCCACCACTCCGGTCGCCTCCACGTCGGCATCGTCGGCCAGCGAGGCATCGACGCGCTGCACCGCCTGCAGGCGCTCGTCCGCGGCCAGGCGCATCAGCGTGACGCCCTGCGTGTTGCGTCCGACCTGGGAGATCTCCACGGCGCGCGTGCGCACCAGCGTGCCGCCGTCGGAGATCAGCAGCACCTCGTGGTGGTCGGAAAGCTGGATGGCGCCGACCAGCGCGCCATTGCGCGCACTCGCCTTGATCGCCAGCACGCCCTGCGTGCCACGGCCCTTGCGCGGATAGTCCGCCACCGGGGTGCGCTTGCCGAATCCACGCGCGCTGGCGGTCAGGATGTCGCCATCGCCCTGCACCACGACCAGGCTGACCACGCTCTCGCCCTTGGCCAGGCGGATGCCGCGCACGCCGCGGCTGTTGCGGCCGGTGGCGCGCACCGCGCCCTTGCCGCGCGAGGCGCCGGCCGTGGTGGCGTCGGTGCCGTCATCGTCCGCGTCCGCATCGTCGATGTCGTCCGCCGCGTCGTCGGTGGCCTCCGTTCCGTCGTCGCCGCCGGTCTCGAGCGGGTCGAATCCGTCGCCGCGACCGCCTTCGGCGAAGCGGACCGCCTTGCCGTTGGACGCGAACAGCATGATGTCGCATTCGCCATCGGTCAGTTCGGCATTGACCAGTGCATCGCCCTCGTCGAGGTTGATGGCGATCTTGCCGCGCTGCAGGCGGTAGGCGAATTCGGTCAGCGGGGTCTTCTTGACCATGCCGTTGCGCGTCGCGAAGAACACGAACTTGTCGGCGCCGTACTCGCGGACGGGCAGCACCGTCTGCACCTGTTCGCCTTCCTGCAGCTGCAGCCAGTTGATGATCGGCCGCCCGCGCGCGTTGGGCCCGGCGTCGGGCAGCTGGTGCACCGGCAGCCAGAACACCCGGCCGGCACTGGTGAAGGTCAGCAGGGTGTCGTGCGTGTTGACCAGCCACAGGCGATCGATGACGTCCTCGTCCTTGGCCATCGCCGCGGCACGGCCGCGACCGCCGCGCTTCTGCGCGCGATAGGCGGTCGCCGGCTGGCGCTTGGCGTACCCGGCGCGCGACAGCGTCACCACCACGTCCTCGGGCGCGATCAGGTCGAGGATGTCGAGGTCCTCCTCGCTGGCGCGGATCTCGCTGCGGCGTGCGTCGCCGAACTCCTCCTTGACGTGGCGCAGCTCGCCGCGGATGACCTCCAGGAGCACGTCCGGATCCTCGAGGATCTCGATCAGCCCGCGGATGGTCTCCAGCAGCTGGCGATACTCGTCGGTGAGCTTGTCCTGCTCCAGGCCGGTCAGGCGGTGCAGGCGCATCTCCAGGATCTGCTGGGCCTGGATCTCGGTCAGCTGGTAGTCGTCGCCGACCAGGCCGACGCCGTCCGGCAGGTCCTCGGGCTGCGACGCCTCGGCGCCGGCCGCGGCCAGCAACGTCCCGACCAGTCCCGCGGACCACGTGCGCGCCAGCATCCGTTCGCGCGCCTCGCCGGGATTGGCCGAGGTCTTGATCAGCTCGATCATCTCGTCGATGTTGGCCAGCGCGACGGTCAGGCCCTCGAGCACATGGGCACGTGCCCGCGCCTTGCGCAGCTCGAAGATCGTCCTGCGCGTGACCACCTCGCGCCGATGGCGGACGAACGCCTCCAGGATCTGCTTCAGGTTGAGCAGCTGCGGGCGCCCGTCCACCAGCGCCACCATGTTGATGCCGAACACCGACTCCATCTGGGTCTGCTGGTAGAGGTTGTTGAGCACCACCTCGGCCGATTCGCCCCTGCGGATCTCGATGTAGATGCGCATGCCGTCCTTGTCGGACTCGTCGCGCAGCTCGCTGATGCCCTCGAGCTTCTTCTCCTTGACCAGCTCGGCGATCTTCTCGATCAGCCGCGCCTTGTTGACCTGGTAGGGGATCTCGGTGACCGCGATCGCCTCGCGCCCGTTGTCCTGCACCTCGATCGCCGCGCGCGCGCGCATGCGCACCCGCCCGCGACCGGTGCGGTAGGCCACGTGGATGCCGCCGACGCCGTTGATGATCGCCGCGGTCGGGAAATCCGGACCCGGGATGTGCGCCATCAGGCCTTCGACATCGATCGCCGGGTCGTCGATCAGCGCCAGCAGCGCATCGAT
Organism: Luteimonas sp.; assembly: GCA_035474775.1. Lineage (GTDB taxonomy): Bacteria > Pseudomonadota > Gammaproteobacteria > Xanthomonadales > Xanthomonadaceae > Luteimonas. The sequence goes on along the minus strand of DATINB010000468.1, from coordinate 1,955 downwards.
CACCTCGCCCAGGTTGTGCGGCGGGATGTTGGTGGCCATGCCCACGGCGATGCCGGCCGAGCCGTTGACCAGCAGGTTCGGGAACCGCGTCGGCATGACGGTCGGCTCGCTTTCCTTCTCGTCGTAGTTGAGCTGGAAGTCGACGGTCTCCTTGTCGATGTCGCCCATCAGCTCGTGCGCGAGCCGCGACATGCGCGCTTCGGTGTAGCGCATGGCCGCGGCCGAGTCGCCGTCCACCGAACCGAAGTTGCCCTGCCCGTCGACCAGCATGTAGCGCAGCGAGAACGGCTGCGCCATGCGCACCAGCGTGTCGTACACCGACTGGTCGCCATGCGGGTGGTATTTGCCGATCACGTCACCGACGATGCGCGCCGACTTGAAGTGCTGGCGGTTGCTGTGCGCGCCCAGCTCGTTCATCGCGAACAGCACGCGCCGGTGCACCGGTTTCAACCCGTCGCGCACGTCCGGCAGCGCGCGCCCGACGATCACGCTCATCGCATACGCGAGGTAGCTGCGACGCATCTCGTCTTCGAGATTGACGGGGATGATTTCTCGGGCGGAATCGGACATCGGTGCGGGTTTTCCGTGTGGGCCTGGCGGCCGCGAGGACATCGGCGGCTGCCATCCGCGAGGAGATCGCGGAACCTCGGGATTTTATCACGAATCCGTCACGGAACGGGGGTGGATTTTTCGCAAAATCAAGGGCTTGCGGCTTGGCGATGTCATGCGGGGCCGGCGCCGGGCGACAGGATCTATCGGTCGCAAGGCCGGGCCTGCGGATGCCTTGCGCAAGGGCGGCCCTGGATGGCCGCGGCGGCGCGTCGGCCGTGGATGGCCGGCCGAGCCGGGGACCAAGGCATCCGCAGGCCCCGCTTCCCCCCGGAGCCAGAATGCGGTTGCGGTTGCGGTCGCCGCTGCGGTCGTCGTCGCAGCGGCAATCGAAGTGGGTCCGACCGACCCGGCACCGCCCGAACGCCCTACTCGGCGAACATCGCCCTCATCGACGCCAGGTCCGGCCGCTCGACGATGCCGCGCTCGGTCACGATGGCGTCGATGAGCGAGGCGGGCGTGACGTCGAACACCGGGTTCCAGGCATTGATTCCGGCTGGCGCCGTGCGGCTGCTGCCGATGCCCAGCAGTTCCGCGGGATCGCGCTCCTCGATCTCGATCAGGTCACCCGACGCCGTCGCCATGTCGACCGTCGAGGCCGGTGCCACCACCATCACGCGGGCCCCATGGAAGCGCGCTGAGATGGCCAGCTGGTAGGTGCCGATCTTGTTGGCCACGTCGCCGTTCGCGCAGATGCGGTCCGCGCCCACCACCACCCATTGCACCTCGCCACCTTTCATCAGGTGCGAGGCGGCGGCGTCGGCGATCAACGTCGCGTCGATCCCGTCCTGTTGCAGCTCCCACACCGTCAGCCGCGAGCCCTGCATCCAGGGCCGCGTCTCGTCGGCGAAGACCTTGCCGATGCGCCCCTGCGCCACGCCCGCGCGGATGACGCCGAGCGCGGTGCCGAAGCCCGCGGTAGCCAGAGAACCGGTGTTGCAGTGGGTCAACACGCCACTGCCGGGCGCGATCAGCCCGGCGCCAAGCTGGCCCATGTGCCGGTTGGCAGCCAGGTCCTCGGTTTCGATGTCGGCGGCCTCGCGCGCGAGCACGTCCCGCCAGTCGTCGCCTGCGCCCGCGATGGACGCGCGCATGCGCGACAGCGCCCATGCGAGGTTCACCGCGGTCGGGCGGGCGTCGTTCAGTCGTTGCATGGCGGGTGCCAGCGCGGCGATCGCGGCGGGCCCGGTTGCGGCGGACACGTCGCGCGCAGCGAGCACCACCCCCCACGCAGCCGCAATGCCGATCGCCGGGGCGCCGCGCACGGCCAGGGACTGGATGGCGGCCGCCACGGCATCGCTGTCGCGGCATTCCAGGTATTCGATCTCGAACGGTAGCCTGCGCTG
>DATINB010000467.1:0-7336 GCA_035474775.1 Luteimonas sp. | reverse complement strand
GCGGTCCTTCTTGGTGAAGCTGTGGTGGCTGCGGTGGACCTCCTCCAGGCGGTCGCGCTTGACCACCAGGCTGCGGTCGCGCTCGACCCATTCGCGGCTGTCGTTGCCGACCCGCTGGTCCATGTCCTTCTGCGCGTGCAGGAACAGCTGCTCGGCGTCCTTCTTGTCCTCGAAGCGGATCTCGTTGAAGCCGCCGCCGCCCTTGGAGGAGTCGGTCTTGAGGGTGGACTTGGTGGCCTCGGCCGGCAGCTCGTAGGGCGGCATGTTGTCGCCGTTGTAGAGGCAGCCCACCACCAGCGGCTGGTCCGGGTCGCCTTCCAGGAAGTCGACCAGCACCTCCATGCCGATGCGCGGCACGAACATCGCGCCCCATTGCCGGCCGGCCCACATCTGCGCCACCCGCAGCCAGCAGGAACTGCGGTCGTCGGCGTGCGGCGTGCGGTCCCAGCGGAACTTGACCCTGACCCGGCCGTACTTGTCGGTGTGGATCTCCTCGCCCGCGGGGCCCACCACCACCGCGGTCTGCGGGCCGTGCACGCGCGGTCGCGGGGTGGTGACCGGCGCCCGGAAGGGGATCGCATGCGGGATCACGCTGAAGCGGTTGTGGTACGCGGCGCCGTCGCCGAACCCGAGGTTGTTGCTGCCGCGATGCTCGACCGCGGTGACCAGGTAGTCGATGTTGCGGGCATCGTCGGGATGGTCGACCAGCGCAAACACGCTGCCCGTGCCCAGCAGGCGCACGTTGCCCTCGCCGTCGAAGGTTTCGTGGCCGGCCTCCTCGGCCTCCATCAGCACCCGCGCCAGGGCGTCGCCGCGGTCGCGGTCCACGTAGCCGCCCGGATGCACGAAGCGTTCGTGGCTGGCGATCGCCGGCAGGCGCACCACCGTGTCCACCGCCACCTCGAGATCGGCGGTCGGCCGTTCGAAGTCGTAGTCGCGCAGCACGAAGCGGCCGGTGTGGGTGCCCTGCCGGCGCACCAGGCGGGTCACCGAATCGGCATCCTCGGCCAGCGCGGTGGCGTGGAACGGCACGCTGTCCGGGTCCAGCCGCGGGGCGTGGTCGCGGTTGTCGGTGAGCACCATCACTTCGGTTTCGGCGTCGTGGCGGAAGAAGTAGTGGATGCCCTCGCGCTCCAGCAGGCGCGCGATGAAGTCCAGGTTGCGCTCGCGGTACTGCACGCAGTACGGCAGCGGCGGGTGCTCCCCGGACAGGTGCAGTTCGTAGTCGCTGTAACCGAAGTCGGCGAACACCGCCTCGACGATGTCGGGCACCGACTGCGCCTGGAAGATGCGCGAGTCCTCGTGGTGCAACAGGTGCCAGACCCACGGCACCAGCTCGCACCCGTAGCCGAACAGCTCGGCGTTCTCGCCCTGCGGGGTCGCGATGCGGCCGGTCTCCACGAAGCGCGACACCACGCCGGTCCAGAAGCGTTCGCCGTCGGGCGTCTCCACGCGCAGCGAGGCGCGCTTCCCGACCAGGTCACCGGATGCGACGTCGGGCTGCTCCGCCACCAGCGCCAGGCGCACGTGGTAGGGCTGCGACAGCGCCTCGCTTGCCTCCATGCCGTGCACCAGCAGCGCGTCCTCGCCGAGCGGCGAGGCGAACACGAACATGCGGTCGCGGGTGGACAGGGCCATCTCAGGCCACCGCGTACGTGAACCGCCCGTCCGCACCGATGCCGGCCTGGATGCGTTCGAAGCCCTGTCCGTCGCCCATCCGCGCCAGCACCTCGGCGGCGACCTCCGGCAGCAGGCTGCCGTTGAGGATGTGGTCGATGTTGCGCGCGCCGGAATCGACCTCGGTGCAGCGCGCGGCGACCGCCTCGACCAGCGCCTCGTCGTACTCGAACCGTGCGGCGTGGTTGGCGCGGATCCGGCGTGCGATCCGCGCCAGCTTCAGGCGCACGATGCGCCGCATGTCGGCATCCGCCAGCGGGTAGTACGGGATGATCGCGGTGCGCCCGAGGAAGGCCGGCTTGAACACCCGGTTGAGCTCCGGGCGCAGCAGTTCCACCAGGTCCTCCGCGGGCGGCGGCGTTTCGACGCCGCGGCAGGCCTGCATGACCAGGTCGGTGCCGGCGTTGGAGGTGAGGATGATCACCGTGTTGCGGAAGTCGATCTCGCGGCCCTCGCCGTCCTCCATGCGGCCCTTGTCGAACACCTGGAAGAACATCTCCAGCACGTCGGGATGCGCCTTCTCGATCTCGTCCAGCAGCACCACCGAATACGGCCGGCGGCGCACCGCCTCGGTCAGCACGCCGCCCTCGCCGTACCCCACGTAGCCGGGCGGCGAGCCCTTCAGCAACGAGACGGTGTGCGCCTCCTGGTACTCGCTCATGTTGATGGTGACCATGCTGCGCTCGCCGCCGTACAGCAGTTCCGCCAGCGCGATCGCCGTCTCGGTCTTGCCGACGCCGGAGGTGCCGACCAGCAGGAACACGCCCTTCGGCTTGTCCGGGTCCTCGAGGTTGGCGCGCGAGGTGCGCACGCGTTGCGCGATCGCTTCCAGCGCGTGCGACTGCCCGATCACGCGCGCCTCCAGGTGGGTACGCAGGTCGAGGATGGTCCTGATCTCGTCGGCCTGCATGCGCCCGACCGGGATGCCGGTCCAGCCGGCGATCACCTGCGCCACCGCGCGGCCGTCGACCACCGGCAGAACCATCGGCGCATCGCCCTGCAGGGTGCGCAGCTCCGTGCGCAGGGCATCGAGCGCGGCGACGGCATCGGCGCGCGCACCGTCGTCGACCGCCATCGCCTCGACCTGGTCGAGCCCGGCGTGGATGCGGACGACGAGCTCGCGCTCGCCGTTCCAGCGTGCTTCCAGTGCGGCCAGGGCGCCGTCGCCGGTTTCGCGCTCGGCGTCGATCTCCACCAGCCGCGCGGCATGGTCGGCACCACCCGCCGCCTCGCGGTCGAGTTGTGCGCGCTCGGCGGCCAGCGCGGCCAGCGACCGGCGCGCATCCTCCACCGCCGCCGGGGTGGCGCCCTGCCCGACCGCGATCCGTGCGCAGGCGGTGTCGAGCACGCTCACCGCCTTGTCCGGCAACTGCCGCCCGGGGATGTAGCGCGACGACAGCCGCACCGCATCGCGCACCGCTTCGTCGAGGATGCGCACGTGGTGGTGCGCCGCCATCGCCGCGGCCACGCCGCGCAGCATCAGCACCGCGCGGGCATCGTCCGGTTCGTCGACCTTGACCACCTGGAAGCGGCGGGTCAGCGCCGGGTCCTTCTCGAAATATTTCTTGTACTCGCTCCACGTGGTGGCGGCGATGGTGCGCATCTCGCCGCGCGCGAGCGCCGGCTTGAGCAGGTTGGCGGCGTCGTTCTGGCCGGCCGCGCCGCCGGCGCCGATCAGCGTGTGCGCCTCGTCGATGAACATCACGATCGGCTTCGGGCTCGACTTCACCTCCTCGATGACGCCCTTCAGCCGGTTCTCGAACTCGCCCTTGACGCTGGCACCGGCCTGCAGCAGGCCAAGGTCGAGCGCCAGCAGTTCGACGCCGCGCAGCGGCAGCGGCACGTCGTCGGCGGCGATGCGCGCCGCCAGGCCTTCGACCACCGCGGTCTTGCCCACGCCGGCCTCGCCGGTGAGGATCGGGTTGTTCTGGCGGCGGCGTGTCAGCACGTCGACCATCAGCCGGATCTCGGCATCGCGGCCCAGCACCGGGTCGAGCCTGCCCTCGCGCGCGCGCTGGGTGAGGTTCTGGCAGTAGCGGTCGAGATTGGGCGTGGCGCTGGGGCGCGCCGGGTCGCCCGCGGAGGCTGCGCCGACCGAAGACGGCGCGGCCGATGCGTCGCCCAGCGCACGCGCGTCACGCGACTCCACCGATGCCGCGACGATGGCGTGGAAGTCCTGCTTCAGCGCATCCACGTTGATCGCCTGCAGCACCGCCTCCAGCGGGCCGAGGTGGCGCCTGAGCTCCGGCTCCGACAGCAGTGCGACCAGCAGGTGCCCGCTGCGCACGCGCGATTCCCCGAACTCGATCGAGGCCCAGCCCCAGCCACGCTCGACCAGCAGCGGGATGTGCGCCGACAGCGCCGGCGTGCGCTGGTTGCCGGTCCGGAACCCGTCGAGCACGCCGGCCAATGCGCGCTCCAGGCGCTCGGGGGCGATCTCGAACTGGCGCAGGATGCGTCGCAGGTCGCTGTTGTCGACCTCCAGCAGCTTGACCAGCAGGTGCTCGATCTCGACGTCGTGGTGGGTGCGTGCGAGGCACAGCCCGGCCGCGCCCTCGACCGCGCCGCGGCAGGTTGGATTGAGCCGCCCGACGAGGGCGCGCAGGTTCATGGTCATCGTGTTGGTCCTTGCGGGCGCGCGGCGGGTGCCGCGCGCGGTGGGGTCAGCGCCACGACTGGCCGCCGGTGGCGGAGAGGTGGAATTCGCAGTCGTCGGCCGGATCGGCGCGGCGGCGGCCGGACAGCCAGGTGTTCCAGCCCAGGCGCGGCCGGTCCGCACCGCGCGCGCCCAGCGCCAGCGGCGGCACGTCGGTCGCGGCCAGTACCAGGCGGATGCGCAGGTCCAGCGCGAGTCCGGTCATGAAGCGGGCCAGTTCCACCACGTCGCCGAGCAGCGGCTGGGTGGATCCGGCCAGCGCCGCGCCCGGCAGCAGCGCGCGGAAGCGCGCGCGGTCCAGGGGCCCGATGCGCAGTTGCAGCGTGGTCTGCCGGTCCCAGTAGCGGCTGCCCAGCACGGCGCCGTCGCCGAGCGCGGCGGCGCTGCGGCCGAGGCGCGTGCGCGCGGCCGCCGGCAGGGCCTGCCAGGTGCCGTAGCAGCCTTCGACCGCCACCGGTGCACCGACCGCATCGCCGACCACCTGCGACAGCGCGGCCGCACCGTGCGGACGCTGCGAGATGAGGCCGGCGAAGTAGGCGGTGGCCGCGCCCGGCAGCCGCGGCCTGGCCGCGGACGCGCTCGTCGTCGGCGTCGAGAGCCGAGCCTGCAACGCCGGCGTGCCGAGTCCGACCAGGTGGTGCAGGTAGCGCAGTGGCCCGTTGCGGAATCCGAACTCGCGCCCGATGTCGGGCCGGTACTTGGCCCACGCACGCCAGAACAGCGCCAGCAGCCGATGGTTGAACAGGTCCAGGAAATCCTGCGTGGCGCGGTCGCGTGCCTGCTGGCGCGCGATGGTGTGCTCGGTGTAGTGGCGCGGCAACACGCCGCTGGGACCGGTCAGGCCGAGGAACGCCACCACCATCCGCCAGCTGCCGGTGGCGTCGGGTTCCAGCGTGACCAGTTCCGAGGCCGGGAAATCGAGCGACGCGGGCGTGGCGAAGCGCACCGGCCCCGGCCGCGAGGCGCTGCCGCGGGCATCGAAGCCGTGCGCCGCGTACAGCACGCGCACCGCCTGGAAAAATCCGAACGACGTCGGCCGGTCGCGCAGGCGGTCGAGCACCGAGGTCAGCGCGGCCTGCGGCGCAGCGGCCCTGGCGGGCGTGACCGGTGCAGCCACCACCGGGGCCGTTGCCGGTGCCGTTGCCGCGACCACCGGCGGCGGCGGCGCGGCGGGGTCGGCAGCCGCCTGCGGGACCGGGGCCGGCTGCGGCACGGCGGCCACCGCGGGCACCGGCCCGGGGGCACGGGGCGGCGCGGGCGGCGATGCGGCCGGCGCGGGCGGCGCGGGCGGCGCGGGCGGCGATGCGGGCGTGTCCATGCTCACACCAGCGGCCGCGCGCCGGCACGCGGCGGGAATTCGGCGAGCACGCCCTCGCGCTGCAGGCTGCGCACGCGCAACCGGGTGAACGAGTTGGCGGTGCAGTACAGCCCGAAGAACACGTCGAGCACGCGCGCCAGCAGGTACACGCCGCTGCCCACGTACTGGTCCTCGTCGAACACCAGCTCGATGTCGGTGCCGCGCACGAACGCCTGCCGCGGCGCCTGGCCGATGCGCGCCACCGACGGCTGGCCGGACACCTCCACGATGCCGGCGATCTGCTTGCGCAGGCTGGCCGAATCGGCGTAGTTGTACAGGCTCAGGATTTCCAGCAGGGCCTCGCGGCCACCGTCGACCAGCGACAGGTGGTTCAGCGAGAGGTGCGAGATCAGCCGCCACTGGTTGGCCATGCGCATCGGCGCGCGCCAGGTCGCCGACGGCTTGCGCAGCAGCCGCGCCTGCGCCACCGCGCCGCCCTGCTCCACCTGCAGCAGGCTGTCGTCGCCGCCGAACGGCAGCTGCGACGGCAGGTCGCGGTTGGTGCAGGTCAGCGACAGCGACAGCGTCTCCACCGCCGGCACCCGCGGGTCCATGGCGCGGTCGACCAGCGAGATCGACAGGTCGGTCCCGTCGTCGTTCGGACGCACCGACGGCTGGCGACGCGCATACCAGTGGCAGCCGTCGCCGTCGTCGTGCAGGCCGTGGCGGACCGAATAGAACGGGGTGAACCCGGTGACGTCGGCGCTGTCGCTGCCGCGGGTGAAGCGGCGCACGCTGTCGACCGAGTACACCTCCAGGCCCAGCGGCCGGCGCACGTCGGGCACCACCGGGTATTCGTGGCGCTCGCGGGTCAGGCGGATCGGCTCGGCCTGCTGCTTGAACAGGTTGACGATCGGCGTGCAGTTCAGGCGGAAGGTGTCGGCGCCCACCGCCTGCTCGAGCCGCGCCAGGCGCTCGGGGCGGCCGAACGGCGCCAGCTCCACGACGATTTCCGCGCCTTTCGGGAAGGCCGAGAAATCCAGCCCGACCAGGTCGAGGAACAGGAACTTCTCCGGCAGCGCGAAGTACTCCTGCACCAGCCGGTAGCCCAGGAACGAGCGCGCGTCGTAGTCGAGCAGGCCCTCGTCCTCGCCGAAGCCGACCGGCACGAACGCGCCGCGGGGCAGCACCTGCGACGCGACCGGCGGCGCGCCGGCGGGGGCATGCAGCGAGATGCGCGTGGTGGAATTCAGCAGCAGCTCGAACAGCGCATGCACCAGTGGGCTTTCGCCGTCGAGATGGAACCGCAGGCTGTCGATCGGCAGCTGCGACAGCTGCAGCTGGCCCTCGGGCTCGATGCGGATGCGCAGCGTCGCGACGCTGCCGCCCGCGCCGGGCGCGAACGCGGACCGCTCCGCCGCCTCCAGCCGTGCGTCCGCCACCCGCACCGGCCAGGCGTCCACCGGGTAGGCCGTGCGGTAGCGCACCGGCATGCCCTGCACCGGCCGTGTCAGCAGCAGGGTGCCGCGTGGCAGGCGCTGCATGGCGGTCAGTCCTGGCGCAGGCTGCAGCTGCGCGATCGACATCGACGGCACCGGACGCAGGAAGTGCGGGTACAGCACCGAGAGCAGCGCCTCGGTGACCTGCGGGAACTCGTCGTCCAGCTTGCGGTGGATGCGCGCGGTGAGGAAGGCGAACGATTCGAT
>DATINB010000466.1:0-2193 GCA_035474775.1 Luteimonas sp. | reverse complement strand
GGCGGCCCGGGAAGGCGCCCTGCACACGCGGCGAACAGCACCTAGACTGTCGGGCCCACCCGCACGCTTCCTCGCCATGGGCTCCCGTTCGGCGTATCGCAGCTCCCTGTTCAGCGACCGCGACGCCCTGCAGACCATGGCGGTCGCGGGGGCGGCCTGCGTGCTCAGTGCCGGACTGGTCTACGTGGGGTATTTCGTCCACGTGTTGCGGATCGCGCGCAAGGCGTCGTGCGATTCAGCCAGCGGCGACTGCGTGCTGGTGTTCGGCAAGCATGCGCCGGAAGGCACCGTGGACGTCGACTTCGATGCCCGCGTCGACCGGGCCGCGGTGCTCTGGCACCAGATGCCCGGGCGCAACGTGATGCTGCTCGGCGGTGGCCCGGACGACATGCCGAGCGAGGCGGAACTGGCGCGTCGCGGCCTGCATGCCCGCGGCATCGCAGTCGACGCGCCGCTGCTGATGGAGACGCGCTCGCGCGACACCCTGCAGAACCTGCGCAATGCGCGCGACCTGTTGCGCAGCGGTGCGCATGGCGCGCGCGTCACCCTGCTCAGCAGCCGCTACCACCTCGCGCGTTGCGCGCTGCTGGCGCGTCAGCTCGGCATGGATGCATCGCTGTGCGCGGCGGAACCCCGCATGGCATGGCGCCCGGCGACCCTGGCCCGCATCGCCGGGGAGGCCGCCTACGTGTGCTGGAGCGACCTGGGCACGCGCTGGGCACGGCTGACCGGGCATCGGCGCATCCTGGCCAAGGTCACCTGACGGCTCAGGGCCGCAGGCAGCGCGCGAGGAACCGCTCGCTGGTGCGGTAGCGGTGCAGCGCGTCGGCGCCGCGCAAGCCGTGCTTGGCGCCTGGATAGGTCATCAGCTCGAACGGCGTCGCGCGGGCCTGCAGCGCGCCCATCAGCCGGGTGGAGTTGGCGAACAGCACGTTGTCGTCGGCCATCCCGTGCACCAGCAGCAGCGCGTCCGGACGGATGCCGTCGAGGTGGGTGAACACGCTCGCGCCCCGGTAGCCGTCGGCATTGGTCGACGGCAGGCCCATGTAGCGCTCCGTGTAGTGGGTGTCGTACAGCGCCCAGTCGGCCACCGGCGCGCCGGCCACGCCACAGGCGTAGTCATCCGCTGCCCTCGCCAGCAGCATCAGGGTCATGTAGCCGCCATTGGACCAGCCATGCACGCCGATGCGTGCCCCGTCGACCCACGGTTGCGCGCGCAGCCAGGCCACGGCCGCTCGCTGGTCGTCGACCTCCACCGTGCCCTGCACCCGGTGCAGGGCGCCGGAGAACGCCGCTCCGCGTCGTGGCGTGCCGCGATTGTCGAGCGAGAACACCACGTACCCCTGCTGCGCGAGGTACTGGTTGAAGAAGGCGTCGCCGCGGCCGGGCCAGGCATCCACCACGGTCTGCGCCGCCGGCCCGCCGTAGACGTACACCACCACCGGATAGCGGTGCGCGGGGTCGAAACCGGGTGGCCGGATCACGCTGTAGTGCAGCGGCGTCGCGCCGTCGGCCGCCGGCAACGTACCGAAGGTGGTCGCCAGGTGGGCCTCGCGGTAGGGCGCATAGGCGTGCGCCGGATCGGCGATGGCATTCTCGACCAGGGCGGCGATGCGGCTGCCATCGGCGCGGAACAGCTCCAGCTGTGGCGGCGTGCGCGTGTTCGACCAGCTGTCGACATAGACGCTGGCATTGCGGGCGAAGGTGATCGCATGGGTGCCCGGCTGGCGCGACAACGGCACGATGGCACCGCCCGCGAGCGGCACCGAATACAGCGCTGCCTGGGTGGGCGAGTCACGCCCGGCCACGAAGTACGCCAGCCCGCGCGGTTCGTCCACCGCCGCCAGCATGTCCACCGGCCAGGGTCCGCGGGTGAGCTGGGTCAGTTCGCGGCCGTCTTCCGAGGCGAGGTACAGATGCTCGAAGCCGTCGCGTTCCGACGACCACAGGAAGCGGCCATCGGCGAGGAAGCGCAGGGTGTCGTGCAGGGGCACCCAGGTGGTGGCGGTTTCGGTGACCAGGGTGCGCTGGCGGCCGCTGGCGAGTTCGGTCTCGACCAGCTCGAGGCGGCGCTGGTCGCGCGACTGGCGCTGGAAGGTGAGCCGGTGGGGTCCGCGCCAGTCGACACGGGCGAGGTAGATGTCGGGATCGGGGCCGAGATCAACCTTAACGCTTTTGCCGGTCGCGACATCG
>DATINB010000465.1:0-1697 GCA_035474775.1 Luteimonas sp. | reverse complement strand
CCGGCGCCGACCACGACCATGGAGTTGGGCACCTGCTTGATCTGGAGCACGCTGTCCGAGTCGAGCACGCGCTCGTCGTCGAACTCGACCTGCGAGGGCCGGTTCGGCCGCGTGCCCGTGGCGATGACGATGTTCTCCGCGCTGACCGACTTGATGCCGTCGTCCTCGTCCTTGATGCAGATCGTGTGCGGATCGATGAAGGAGGCCTCGCCGAACAGCAGGCCCACGCGGTTGCGCCGGAACTGCTCGCGCACCACCTGCGCCTCGGCGCCCACGACGCGCGCCGTGCGGTCCATCAGGAACTCGATCGCCTGGCGCTCCTTGCCCTCGGAGCTCAGGTACAGCGAGAACAGGTTGCGGTAGTCGCGGTCCTCGGTCAGCTGTCCTGCGGCGCGCAGGCGCTCGTACACCGCGGCCGCCTTGTCGTACTGCTCGCCCTGCAGGTAGGTTCCCGCGAGGTTGACCTGGGCGCGCTTGTCGGAGGGCGTCTTGTTCGCGATCTGCTCGGCGAGTGCGGCGGCCTCGGTCGGCTGCCCGGCCTCGGAGTACGCCGCCATCAGCAGCTGGGTCCACTCCGGCCGCGCCTCGCCGGCGTCGATGATCGGCTTCAGGAGTGCGATGGCCTCCGGGTAGCGCTGCAGCTGGAACAGCGCGTTGGCCTTGTAGACCAGGTGCTCCGGCTTGCGCGACCCGGTCTCCGCCAGGAACGCATCGAGCGTGGTGAGCGCGGCCGGGTACTGCTCGGCCTGCAGCTGCAGCTGCGCGGCGACCAGCATGGTTTCGAAGTGCTCGTTGTTGCTGAGTCCGTTGAACGACACGGCCTGCTGCATGTAGGCCAGGGCGCGGGCGTCATCGCTGCCCATCAGCATGGAGCCCACGATGCGTGCAGCGATCGCCTTTTCATACGCGTTGGCAGACGCGCTGGAGATGAACTCGTCGGCCAGGGGCTGCACCGCGGCGAGGTCATCCTTGTCGTACGCGGCGAACAGCTTCTGCAGCCGCGGCCCCCCTTTCGCGGAGGCCTTGATGCCGGGTTCCTTGCGGGTCGCCTCCGGGTAGACGGGCTCCTGCCGCGTGGCCTTCGCGTCGCCGGTGTTCGTGCCCGCCGCACGCGCGCGCCGCTCGGCGGCGCGTTCGCTGGCACCGGATTGCTGGGCCATCGAGGTGGACGCGGTGAGCAGCGCCCCCCCGAGCAGTGCGACGCGAAGGGCATTTCGGGCGATTGACGACATGGTTCACCTGTAGGCAGTGGGTGACGGGCCACACATGGGACATGGACCGGTCGAAACATGGTCACGGGCCTGCAGGCACGTTGCAGGCAGGTTATGGCAACGCGTGTTAAATCAATTGCATGCCGGCTTGCGGCCGGCCGTGCGCGCCTGCTCGTAGTCCGGGACCAGGCCGGTGGCGCGGGCCTGCAGCTCCCCGATACGACTCTGCGGATCCGGGTGCGTCGACAACCACTGCGGCTGGCGCCCGCTGCTCGCGGCGATCATGTTCTGCCAGAGCGACACCGCGGCCCGCGGGTCGAATCCGGCCCTGGCCATCAGCTGCTGGCCGACGACGTCGGCTTCGCTTTCCTGCGCACGCGATCCGGGCAGCAGGAACGCCGCCTGCAGGGCGGCCCCACCGAACTGGCTGGTGGCCTGGCTGGCCCCATCGCCGTACTGCGATCCGAGCACGGCGCCGACCAGGCC
>DATINB010000464.1:0-4652 GCA_035474775.1 Luteimonas sp. | reverse complement strand
TGGATCAGCATCGCCTGCGCGTAGTTCATCGAGAACACCGCTTTCAGGTGCGGGATCAGCACGTCGTTGAGGCTGGTGAGCCCGCCCCAGGTGAAGAAGATCAGGCTGACGACCGCGAGCGCGGCGGCATTCGAGAGGTTGCGCTGGGTCATGGGGATCCGTTGGCGATGGGCACGCAGGCCGCCGGACGATAGCGCAGCGCGGGCCGGCTGGCTTGGCGCGCCGCCGCATGGGCGCGACCGCGTGGTCCGTGGGCACGCGGCACGCGGCGCGCCGATTGGCCAGCCCGAGCGTGCCCCCGCATGGCGCGCAGCCAGCGGCGGGTGCTAGCGTCCATGGCTGCAGCGAAGGCAGGGGAACCGGAATGGCGCGAATCGATGTGCTGGGCATGGCGACGGCGATCCTGCTCGGCGCCGGGACCGCGGCCGGACCGGCCCATGCGGCCGCCACGTCGACGCCTGCGACGGCTGCGGCCGAACGTGCCTACGCCGCGGTCGACCCCTTCATCGGAACCGGCGGCGAAGGCCACACCTTTCCCGGTGCCACCGTCCCCTTCGGCATGGTGCAGCTGAGCCCGGACACGCGCATCCAGCCGCGCGACAAGGCCTATGGCTGGGCGGCGGGCTATCGTCACGACGACAGCAGCATCGTCGGCTTCTCGCACACCCACTTCTCCGGCACCGGGCATTCCGACCTCGGCGACGTGCTGCTGATGCCGTTCACCGGCACCGCGCGCCTGGAGCGCGGCGATCCGGAGACACCCGGCAGCGGCTACGCCTCGCGCTTCCGCCACGACGACGAACAGGCGCAGCCTGGCTACTACGCGGTCACCCTCGACGACCACCGCGTGCGCGCCGAACTCACCGCCAGCAAGCGCGTCGGCGTGCACCGCTATACCTATCCGCGAGGCGCGCCCGCGCAGGTGCTGCTCGACCTGCGCACCTCGATGTATGACTACCCCGGCAAGATCTCGTGGTCGCGAGTGCGGCTGCGCAAGGACGGCACCGTGACGGGCTTCCGCGAGACGCGCGGCTGGGCACCCGGCCGGCAGCTGTATTTCGCGATGCGCTTCTCGCGCCCGCCCACCGCGCACGCGTTGCACAACACCGAGCCCGACATCCCGTACAAGGGCTTCCCGCCACCGGGCGAGAAGGATCCCGGCGCCCGCGCCCAGATCGAGGGCCGGCAGCTGGTCGGCACCTTCGACTTCGGCGCACTCGACGCCCCGCTGGTGGTCAAGGTCTCGATCTCGCCGGTGAGCGAGGACGGTGCCATCGCCAACCTCGACGCCGAAGTGCCGGCGTGGGACTTCGACGGCGTGCGTGCCGCGGCGAAAGCCGAATGGACGCAGGCGTTGTCCGTGCTCGACATCGAAGCACCCGAGCCGATGCGCCGCAGCGTCTACACCGCGCTCTACCACACGATGCTGGGTCCCACGCTGTTCATGGACAGCGACGGCCGTTACCGCGGATCCGACAACGCCGTGCACCAGGCTGACGGCTTCACGCACTACTCGACCTTTTCGCTTTGGGACACCTACCGCGCACTGCACCCGCTGCTGACGCTCGTGCAACCGGAGCAGCGCAACGCCGACTTCATCAACTCCATGCTCGCGCACCGCCGCCACAGTCCGTACGGGATCCTCCCGGTGTGGGCGTTCCACGGTCTGGAGACGTGGTGCATGATCGGCTACCACGCGGTGCCGGTGATCGCGGACGCGTACCTCAAGGGCATCCGCGGCTTCGATGCCGGTGAAGCGCTCGACGCCATGGTCGCCAGTGCGAGCTACGGCCCCTACGACGGCCTGCGCCAATACATGGAGCTCGGCTATGTGCCGATCGACGAGGAGGGCGAGGCCGCATCGAAGACGCTCGAATACGCCTATGGCGACTGGACCATCGCGCGCATGGCCGCGGCAATGGGTCGAAAGGACGTCGCCGCCACGTTCGACACCCGCGCCGCCAACTGGCGCAACGCCTTCGACCCGAAGACGCACTTCATGCGCGCGAAGACGCGCGATGGCAGCTTCCGCGAGCCCTTCGACGCGACGGTGAGCGGGTACGGCAGCGACTACACGGAAGGCAACGCCTGGCAGTACTCCTGGTACGTCCCGCAGGACGTGGCTGGCCTGGCCAGGGCACACGGCGGCGCCGACGCCCTGCTCGGCAGGCTCGACGACGTCTTCGACGCCGAAGTCGACCCCGGCCTGTTCGAGCACATGGAAGACATCACCGGCCTCATCGGCTGGTACGCCCACGGCAACGAGCCCAGCCACCACGTCGCGTACCTGTACGCGCACGCTGGCCAACCCTGGCGCACGCAGGCGCGGCTGAAGCAGATCATGGACACCCAGTACAAGCTCACGCCGGACGGCCTGTCCGGCAACGACGACCTCGGGCAGATGTCGGCCTGGCAGGTGTTCACCGCGCTGGGCTTCTATCCGGTGGCGCCGGGCAGCGGCGAATACATCATCGGGCGGCCGTTCCTGCCGCGGGCGGTGCTCAACCTGCCCAACGGAAAGCGCTTCACCATCGTCACCGAAGGGCTGGAGGCGGGGCACGGGTACATCGCGTCGGCCACGTTGAACGGGCATCCGCTGCAGCGGGCGTTCGTGCGCCACGAGGAAATCATCGCGGGTGGCGAGTTGCACTTCACGATGCGGGCGGAGCCGAACACGGCGTGGCCTGGCGAAGGTGCGGAGCAGCCGTATTCGATGTCGCGCCAGTAAGGCGTCCGAAGGCAGCGCGCTCCTGTGGAGGCGCGACGGCGTCGAGCGCCTGATCCTGCCTTCCGACTGGCTGTCCCCCGGTCCACTGCCTAGACTGTGCGGCGCGGGCCTATAGCTCAATGGTCAGAGCAGAGGACTCATAATCCTTTGGTTCCAGGTTCGAGTCCTGGTGGGCCCACCACACGGCAGCTCGATTCCGATGTCTGTCCGCTCTAGCGGTCCGGCACGGCACAGGCGCCATCGTCGCAGCGGGCTGCACCTCCTTCGGCACCCGCGAGGTCCCTGTCGGCGCGAGCGCCGATCTCGGCAAGCAACCTCGCGATCTGCGCCCCCACCAGCAGGTCGCCGACCTGGCCCAGATGATGGTGGCGGATTGACCCGCCGGCATCGATCAGGAGCAGCGACGGCGTGCCACGCAGTCCGTACGCCTGCATGGTCCGCGGGACAGGCTGGCCCTCTCCGGGCATGTCGACGCCGACGGGAAAGGTGATCCGGTACTCGTGCAGGAAGGCCTGCAGCGACACCGGCGTCATCGCGGCGTGGTGCTCGAACACCGTGTGCAGGCCGACCACCGCGACCTGATCGGCAGCGAACGTGGCGGCGATGCGCTGCGCCTGGGGGATGCCATGGCTGACGCAGCCAGGGCACAGCATCTGGAATGCCTCCAGGACGACCACCTTGCCTCGCAGCGACTGCAGGCTGAGGGGGCCCGATGTGTTGAACCAGGTCTCAACCTGCCATTCGCGAGCAGGGCGCGGCACGGTGTTCATGCGAGTCTCCAGCAATGAGGGTGCGATGGGGATTGCCGGTTGCGGCAGCGGATGTCAGGGCCATGCCGGGACCACCCGATGCCGGCAACCGGCGCGTGGATCAACGCAGCTTCACGGCCGGGAAATCGACCGGCACGTCGAGTGCGACGTTGACGTAGTTGGTGAACAGGTTGAGCGCGACGTGCGCCAGGATCTCGACGATCGCTACGTCATCGAACCCGGCATTCCGCAGGACCGCGGTATCGGCGTCGGCGATCTGCCCGCGCCCTTCGACCACTTTCAGCGCGAAGCCGATCGCGGCGGCTGCCTTTGGATCATCGGACGTGCCGACCTGCGCCGAAGACATTTCCTGGCTGCTGGCGCCTGCCTTGCGGCCCAGGGCGGTGTGCGCGGCGAGGCAGTACTCGCAGGCGTTGCGGTTGGCGACGGCAACGGCGATCTGCTCACCGAGCTTGGCCGGGATCACGCCGGCGCCCAGCGCGCGGAAGGCGCCCCACATGCTCTTGAGCGCGGCCGGCGAGTTGGCCATGGCCTTGAACATGTTCGGCGTCGCGCCGAAGGCCGCATGGATGTCGGAGAGGATGGCCTTGCGGTCCGGGGTGGTGTCGGCTGGATCGACGAGGGAAATGCGTGACATGTCTGGACTCCGAAGCGTTGTCGGTCACCCGGGCTGGGCGCCTGGTGGCCATAATGGCCAGCCGATCGGGACGGAATTGCCCGTTATGTCCACCATAGGTGTCGATTCGTCCATTCCTGGGTCAGCTCTGGAGCTGGACTCCGGTCAATCCGTCGACCGCCTGACAAGCCTGCTCGACCGCTTCCGCATACGGGCGTCGCTGTTCCACTCCGGTCCGCTGTGCGGGCTCCACGTCTTCGATGAAGTCCCGGGCCGCGCGTTCCTGCACGTGCTTCGGCGCGGCGAAATGCTTGTGCGGCATCGGGGCGAGCAGGGCATGGTCGAGACACGTCTTTCGCGTCCGACCCTCCTGCTGTTCGCCAGGCCAGTCCACCACGCGTTCATCAACCCGCCCCGCGACGGTCCCGACTTCACGTGCGCGACGCTCGACTTCGATGGCGGGGCCGCCAACCCGCTGGTGCAGTCGCTCCCGTCCATGGTGGCCATCCCGCTCGCCGACATCGAAGGGATCGAGCCG
>DATINB010000463.1:0-5008 GCA_035474775.1 Luteimonas sp. | reverse complement strand
GCACAGCCACGCGAGGAGCGTGCGCTGTCGCGCCCGCTGCGCCGCGCCCGCGGTGATCTCCGCCAGCTGCGTGGCAGGAATCAGGTGGCGCACCTCCGGCCACAGCGTCGGCCCGTCCAGAAGCTCGATGTGCTGGAGCTTGGCCGGAGCGCGCGCTTCGGCGGCGATCTGCCCCTGGGTGACCAGCAGGCCGCCCGCGGCACCCTGCAGGCGGATGTTGCTGGCGAGTTCGTTGACCGCGCTGTTGCCGAGGACGAACGCGCCACCGTGCTTGCAGGACAGCAGCCAGTGGTCACCGTCGCGGGCCAGTACGTAGTCGCTGTCGCTGCCCGGGGTGTCGCGATCCACGACGCGCGCATAGCGGCGTGTCGCGAGGGCCTCCAGCACGATGCGCATGAATTCGCGCCACGACATGCCCGACAGGGCCACGATCCCGGCGGCGGTGGCGTCGCGCTGCAGCAACACGGTACGGATGTAGGCGGTCGCGAGACCACCCACCGACAGCACCACGACCACGGCCAGGATCCAGGCTGCTGCTGCATTCACGCCGGACGCTCCATCGACAGGGGCGTTCAGGATAGTCGCAATCGCAACCGGGCCGCACCCGACGGCGTCGGCTCAGCCGGGCGCGTCGCGATCATCGCCGGCGCGTGCAGCCGCACCCGCACGGCGTGCGGGCGCCTTGCGCACCGCCGTCTTGCCGGCGCGGGTCCGGCTCTGCGCCGGTCCAGGCGCGGCCTTCGCCGCGGCCGGCGACGGGCGCTTGCCATCCAGGCCACCCGCCCCGGCCGCTGCCGGTGCTCCCGCCGCAGGCGCCTTGCGTCCCGCCGCAGCGCCCGCGCGCGCGTTCTGCTTGCGCAGTTCGGCGGTCAGCGCATCCACGCGCCCGCTCAGGTCGCGCAGGTCTTCCCGGCCCGGAACGCCCAGCGCCACGAGCGCGCGCTGGACGCGGTCCTCGAACACCTTCTCGAGCCGGTCCCAGGTATCGGTCGCGCGTTCCCGCGCCTGCCCGACACCGGTTTCGACCACCTCGCGCACCACCTCGGCCCGGTGCCCGGCGAAGCTGCGGGCCGTCTTCTCCAGCGTCACGCCGTCGCGGACCAGGCCTTCGAACAGTCGGTTGCCTTCGGCCTGCGCACGGCCGAGCGCGCCGACGCCGGCCAGCCAGATCTGCTGCGCGGAACCGGTGAGTGACGCCGACAGGCGCTCGGCGCCGCTGCCCGCGTCGTCGCCCGCGGGTGCTGCGCGCCCGCCGCTGTTCTTCTTGGCGGTGCTCTTGAACTTGGCCATGGAACCCTCGTCTGGATGCGTGGAAGGATGCGCGGGATCGCGCCGTGCCGGATGGCAGTATCGAATGGAGCCGGTCAGGCCGGGCGCGACGGCCGCGCCCTGGCCGCGGGCTGGGCAAGCCGGTGCCCGGTTTCGTCGAGCGCACGTCGCAGGCGTGCGGTGGTATCGGTCGCCCGCGGGGGGGCCGGTCCCAGGCTCGAGACGAGGGTCCGCGCGGGGTCGTCGAGTATCGCGTCGCGCAGTCCGATGCCGTGCGCGGCCAGCAACGGACCCAGGACCTCGCGGCGCGCGCGCAGGTCATGGCGGGTATTGCGGTAGGCCAGTTCACTGATGCGCCGGCGCGCGGCGAAGCTGAAGGCGTTGGCGAAGAACAGCTCGCCGTCCGCGGCGTTGGGTTCGAACACCAGCTGGTCCACGTCCGGGTATTGCCGTGCGTAGCGCGCCAGCCCGACCTGCATCCGCGACTGCAGCATGGTGCGGAAGGTCTGCGACAGCACGCCCGGGAGCCCGCCGTGGGCCAACCGTCGCGGCGCTGCGCCGGCCGCCGCCGCGTCCGGATCGGCGCTGCCGGCGTTGAACGGCACCAGCGGGTTGAGCCCGATCAGCAGGTCGACATCGCGGTCGAGCAGCAACGAGGCATGCATCGTCCTGCGCAGCGCGCCGTCGACCAGGTGCCGCCCCCGCAGCTCCACCGGCGGATACAGGCCGGGCAGGGCGGCGCTGGCCTGGACGGCGACCGAGATCGGCACGTCGTCCCAGCCGCTGTCGCCGAACAGCACCGGCTCGCCGGTATCCAGGTCCACCGCCACCACGAACAGCGTGCGGCCCAGCGTGCGGAAATCGTTGCTGCGACCGCGGCGGCTGAACACGTCACGCAGGAAACGTTCCACCTCGGCGTTGTCGAACAGGCCGTTGGGAACCAGGCCGCCGAAACGGGCGACCAGGTCGGACCAGCGGGTGCCGTACTCGAACGCATCGCTGGTGCCGGTGAGGATGCCGCGCCACCAGTCCAGCGTCAGTCGCGGCAGCGTCGCCGCGCGCCGCGCGTACTCGCCGAGCGCCGGGCGCAGGAACGTGCCCGCGCGGAACTGCACGTCGTCGCTGTCGCCGGTGATGAAGATGCGGCACATGGCCTCGGTGCCGATGCCGTTGGCCAGGCCTGCGGCGAGGAAGGCGCCGCTGCTGACGCCCACGTAACCGTCCAGGCGGGTCAGGTCGAGGCCATCGAGCGCCTCGTCCAGCGCACGCAGCGCGCCCAGTTCGTACATGCCGCCGATCGGGCCTCCGCCGGCGATGGCCAGGCCGATTCGGGTGCCGTCCTGCGCGGTCGTCGTGCGCCGCTGCACGGCGCTGTGGAGAGAGAGCATGTCGGGTGCGGGGACGGGGACGCCCCGAGTGTAGCCGACCGCATCGGCAGGACCGGTGGGGACTTGCCCTGCGCGGTGGCCGCCTCCACGATCCCGTCATGCCGAAACACGACGTGGTCGCCATCCGCCTGCAGCGGCGAATGCAGTGTCACCAGGCCCTGCATGACCCGACGGTCGAGCCACGCAATCGCCTGCGCTGGCTGCCCGAGGTGCGCCGCTGGCAGGCCGAACGCCTGCGCCTGAGTTTCCAGCATTTCCTCGATGACCCGGCGCGGCGGCCGGCGGCGACGTTCTTTCTCGGCGACGTCTACGGCGACCGCGACTTCGCCCGCCGCGATGCCGACATCGCGCGTGTGCTTCCGACCATGCGCAGGCTGCTTCCGCCGAGCCTGCTGGCCACGGTCGCCGATGCCATCGAACTCGGCGCGCTCAGCCATGCACTCGATCTGCGCATGGCATCGACGCTGCACGCGCTCGCGCCTGCCCGGCGGCGCCTGGACCTGGCCTTGTACGGCCGCGCCTACCGCGCGATGGGTCTGCCGCGCCTGCGTTCACGGCAGATCGCGCTGATCGGCAAGGTCGGCACCGGCTTCGGCCATGCCCTGGGCTTGCCGGGGGTGGCTGCGTTGCTCGCATTCTCGCGTGGGCCCGCGCGGCTGGCGGGCCTGGGCGAACTGCAGGGGTTCCTCGACCGTGGCTACGCGGCGTTCGATGCCTTGCAGGATGCATCGGCATTCGTCGCCGACATCACGGAGTACGAATCCGCCGCGGCGCGGCGCCTGTTCGCGAGCCACCCGGACCCGTTCGGCAGGCCCGGCGCCGAGCGCTGACCGTCAGGCGAACTTCTCGCCCAGCACCTTGCGGATCTCGGCCTCGATCGGCCCCTGCATGGCGGAAAACAGGAAGCCGAGTTTCGCGGTGACGTGCAGCTGCGAGGGTTCGAGCGCGATGTGGCCGTCCACGCCCGAGCGACTGAAGTTGAGGGTGTCGCCAACCCAGGCATAGGTCACGCCGAATCGGTCCGACAGTTTTTCCGCCACCTGCTGCACCGCCTTGCGCGCCTTCGGCAGTGGAAGCGAGTGGGGATGGCGGATGTCGATGGCGGCCATGCGGGAGCTCCGGGGGATTGGTGTGCAGGCCATTCTGCAGCCGCGGCGGCAACCAGCCAAGTCGGGACCTGCATGCTAGATTGGCCGCCGCATGGACACCCTGAAGCTGCGTTTCTCCAACCAGGACGTTGCCGAATTGCCGTTGGCGGTCGGCGTGCACGGCGTGGGACGCATGCCCGGCCAGCGCGACCAGCTGGTACCGGTGACCGAGGGGGCCGCCGTGCATTTCCACGTCGACCGTCGCGGCGTCTGGCTGACGGTCGCGGAAGGGACGCGCGGCGTGCACGTCAACGGCCGCGAGATCCAGCGCATGGCCATGCTGCGCGTCGGCGATGCCATCTTCGTCGACGGCATCGAGATGCGCCTGCTGTCGGGCCACGGGCCCCAGGCGTTGCCGTCCGACTGGCGCGCGGAGGACGGCGCCGACCCCGGCGACGTGCGCGTGGTGCTGCGCGGCGTGGGTGGGCAGTACCACGGCCGCAGTTTCACGCTGGAGCGGCCACGCCTGGTCGGGCGCAGCGCCGATGCCGACATCCGCATCGACGAAGCCTCGTTCGCCGATCGTCATGCCCGGATCGAGATCCGCGGCCAGCAGGTCGCCCTGCGCGATCTGGGGACGTCCGAGGGCAGTCTGGTCAACGGCGAGCAGGTGCGCGACGTGCTGTTGCTGCCCGGCGACCAGGTCGTGTTCGACGGGCACCACCGCTTCGTGCTGGAAGCCCCTGCCCGCGCCGCGGCATGGCGGGACGCCTCGACCCGCGACGGCGTCGCCGCCGCGTTCGCCGAGCGCCTGCCGTCGCCACCGGCATCCGCGTTGCGCTGGCCATGGCTGTTGCTTGCCGCGCTCGGGCTTGCGCTGGTGCTGGGCTCGCTATTGCTGTTCGGCGCGGGTTGAGGCCACCGCCGGCGGAGCCCCTGGCCGCGTGCGGACCGACGCCGCGAGTCGGCGTGCGGCCAGGGACTTCCATAACCGCCAGCCCAGCAGCACCGCCAGGATCCCCGCGTAGAGGAGCGGCTCGCGGATGTCGGACTTCACCAGCCACCAGAAGTGCAGCACGGCGAGGATGGCGATCGGGTACACCAGCTTGTGCAGGCGGCCCCAGTTGCGCCCGAGCCGCCGCATCCACCCGCGCGTGGACGTGACCGCGAGCGGCAGCAACAGCAGCCACGCGGCGAAGCCGACGGTGATGTAGGGCCGCTCCACGATCTCGCCCGCCACCAGCGACCAGTATCCGCGCAGGT
>DATINB010000462.1:0-4456 GCA_035474775.1 Luteimonas sp. | reverse complement strand
GAAGTGGCCGGCGCCGCCGTCGCGGAGGTCGTCGCGGTCGACGGAGGTCACCACGACGTACTTCAGGCCCATGTCGGCCACCGTCTCCGCGAGGCGGCGCGGCTCGTCGGCGTCGGGCGGCTTCGGGCGGCCGTGCGCGACGTCGCAGAAGCTGCAGCGCCGGGTGCAGACGTCGCCCAGGATCATGAACGTGGCGGTGCCGTGGCCGAAGCACTCGTGGATGTTCGGGCAGCTGGCCTCCTCGCAGACCGTGACCAGGCGGTTCTCGCGCAGCTTCGCCTTGAGCGCGGCCACCGCGCCGTTGGACGGGATGCGCACGCGGATCCAGGAGGGCTTGCGCAGCACCGGGGCATCGGCGAACTGCACCGGAGAACGCGCGATCTTGTCGCCGGCCACCTGCTTGACGCCGGGCTGCAAGGGATCGGCCATGGGCAGCCCGGCGCCGCCCGGCAGTGCCGGCAGCCCGGCAGGCGGGGTCGGTGACACCGGCGCCGGGACGACCTGCAGCGGAATGACGCGGGCGGACGGATCGGACATCAGCGGGTCGCTCCGGCGGGGGGCGGGACGGACGGCTCGTGAGCCGGTGGCGGCGTGGGTGCGGATGCGGGCTGCAGCGCCAGGCCGAGTTTGGCGGCGAGCTGCTCCAGCAGGACCGGCGCGACCGCTGCGGGCTCCGACGGGCCGCCCAAGTCTAGCATCGAGGTCACCTGCAGGCCCGCGTAGCCACAGGGGTTGATGCGGGCGAACGGCTCGAGGTCCATCGCCACGTTGAAGGCCAGGCCGTGGAACGTGCAGCCGCGGCGTACGCGGATGCCCAGCGCGGCGATCTTGGCATCGCCCACGTACACCCCCGGTGCGCCGTCGCGGCGGCGGGCGCCGATGTTCCAGGTGTCCAGCGTATCGATGACCGCCTGCTCCAGCGCATGCACGTAGTCGCGCACGCCCAGCTTCAGCCTGCGCAGGTCGAGCAGCGGATACACCACCAGCTGGCCCGGGCCGTGATAGGTGACCTGCCCGCCGCGGTCGACGTGCAGCACCGGGATATCGCCGGCGGACAGCACGTGCTCGGGCTTGCCGGCCTGGCCGAGCGTGAACACCGGATCGTGTTCGACCACCCAGGCCTCGTCGAGGGTGGTCTCACTGCGGGCGTCGGTGAACCGCTGCATGGCGCGCCAGGTCGGCTCGTAGGGCGCGCGGCCGAGTTGGCGGAGCCAGGCTCGGGCCTCGGTCACCGCGTGGCCCGGTCCGTGCCCGGCACGGACCCGGTGGCCCGCCCAGGGCTCACATCGTCCACTTCACTTCCGGATGCTCGCGCAGCGCGGCGTGTGCGGCGTCGTAGTCCTCGCGCGAGTTGGCGACGAACGACAGCTTGACGGACACGTAGCGGCCGCCGCTGGAGGTGCGCGTGGTGACGGTTTCGTGCAGCACGCCGAGCCCTGCGGCGCGCAGCAGCGTCGGGATCTCGATCTCGAGGCCGGCCTCGGCGGGACCCATGGCGGTGATCTCGAACTCGCCCGGAAACTGGAAGCCGTGGTCCGGATTGTCTGAATTGATGGTCATCCAGCGAGTATCGGGGCCGCCGGTGGAAATCCCAAGGCGCCGGCACGGCCAGGCCCGGGCCCTGCAGTGGCGCCGGCCCGGTCGTTCGAGGCGCAGTCCCCGCACCACTCCGGGCGCCAGCCGCGCGGTTGCCGCCGCGCCAGCCACCCACCTACAGTCGGCGCAGGCAACCGGCTGGGTTGCCCGAGTCGCACACCCGCAATGTCATGGAAGACAGACAGGAGATCAGGAAGATGAAGACAGGTTCCCACATCGTGGCGGTCGCCTTGTGGTCGGCGATGGCCCTATCCGCCCCGGCGACGGCCCAGGAAACGTCGATCCGCAATGGGGTCATCACCGGGATCGTGCCGGTGCAGGTGGCCGCCGCGCAGCCGTCCACGCTGCAGCCGGGTTCGCGCACGGCGGGCGTGCTGGGCCGCGCCCTCGGACGCGTCGCGGGGCGGGCCGCCGGACGCGTCGCTGGCGATCACGCGTACGAAGCCGTCTACCTTGCCAACGAGGCGACCCAGGAGACGGTGCTGGCCGCCGCGGGCGCGGCAGGCCGCCCGGCCGTGCGGACGGCGTACCGGGTGATGGTCCGGTTCGACGACGGACTGGAGTCGTCGATCCAGATCGCCGATGCATCGCACCTGCAGAGCGGGCGGCGGGTCAAGGTGATGGGCTCGGGCGCCGGCGTCCAGATCCTGCCGCAGTAGTCGCCTGCCGCGTCCCGACGGCCGAGCCGGGCACCAGGGTCGGCAACCATGGAGGGCGGGCCATGCCGGCCCTCCATGCCGAAGCTCGATTGCCGAAGGGATGCCTCAGGTCGACGCCCACCACATCAGCAATTCGTGCCACAGCCGCTTGAAGAAACCGGCTTCCGCCACGCCATCGATGGCGACCAGTGGTGCCTGGGCAACCACCTTGCCGTCCAGGGTCACGCGCACGGTGCCGATGGCGGCACCCTTGGCGATCGGCGCCACCAGCGTCTTGGGCACGTCCATCGTCGGCTTGAGCTGTGCGTACTTGCCACGCGGCATGCTCACCAGCATCGGCCGCGCCACGCCCAGCTGCACCGAATCCGCCTGGCCCTTCCACACCTTCTGCGTCGCCATCGGCTTGCCGGCGGCGTACAGCGCGTGGGTCTCGAAGAAGCGGAATCCCCAGTTGAGCAGGGCCAGCGAATCGGTGGCGCGCTGCGCCTCGCTGGTCGAACCCATCACCACCGAGACCAGGCGCTGGTCACCGCGCTTGGCCGACGCCATCAGGCAATAGCCGGCACCGGAATGGTGGCCGGTCTTGATGCCGTCCACGGTCGAATCGCGCCACAGCAGCAGGTTGCGGTTGCTCTGGGTGATCTCGCCGACCTTGAAGGTCTTGATCCGGTTGTAGGCGTATTCCGCGGGGAAGTCGCGCACCATCGCGCGCCCCAGCAACGCCAGGTCGCGCGCGGTGGAGTAGTGGTTCTCGGCGGACAGGCCGTGCGCGTTGACGAAGTTGGAGTTCTTCATGCCGATGCGCCTGGCATACGCGTTCATCAGCGAGGCGAACGCGCTTTCGGAGCCCGCCACGTGTTCGGCCAGTGCGATCGCGGCGTCGTTGCCGGACTGCACCACCATGCCCTTTTCCATGTCGATCAGCGCCGCGGTCTTGTTGACCTCGAACCCGCTGTAGCTGCCGTCGGTGGCCGCGCCGCCCTGCCGCCATGCGGTCTCGCTCATCATCACCTGGTCGGTCGGCTTGACCTTGCCGGCCTTCATCTCCGCCGCGATCACGTAGCTGGTCATCACCTTGGTGATGCTGGCCGGCTCGACACGTGCGTCGGGGTTCTCGCTGGCCAGCACCTGGCCGGTCGCGTAGTCCATCAGCAGCCAGGCATTGCCGACGACCTCCGGGGCATCCGGCACCGGCAGCGCGTCGCTGAGCGCCTGCGACGCGGGCGCGGGGGCGGGCGCCGGGGCCGGCGTCTGCGCCAGGGCGATGCCGAGCGCGGCGGTGGTGAGCGTGGCAACCAGCGCGGCGCGGGCGATGAATCGGGACATCAGGCGGGGAACTCCGGTAGAGCGGCCGTGGGGCCGGGGAACGCGCGACTACTCGCGCACGATGTTGGGGGCACCGAATCCGAGACCGGCGACGCGTGCGCTGAGTTCCGCGACGCCGGCCGCGGCCACCGGCCCCACGCGCACGCGGAACACCGGCTTGCCGGCCGCGGTGCCGTCCTGCACGCGTGCGCCCTGGATGCCGGCGCGTTGCAGCATGCCCAGCGCGCGCTCGGCGTTGTCACGGGCGCCGAAGGCAGCGACCTGCAGCAGGACGCCCGCCCCGGGCGCCGCCGCGGCGAGCGGAGCCGACGCGGACGACGGCGGCGGTGCATCCGCCTGGCGTGCCGCGGCGATCGTTTCCGGCGCCACCCTCGCCGACGCGGCGGGCGCGGCGGATCCATACGGATCCGGCGCCCCGGCCTTGCCGGTGGCGACGCGTGCACGGCGCGCCTTCATCCACGCATCGAACTGGTCGGCGCTCATCGCCTTGCCGTCCTGGCGCATGTCGAACCGCCAGTCCTCGCTGGCAGGGCCGGCGCTGGCAGGCGCCACGGCCGTGGCGGGCCCGGTCGCAGCGGATGCCGCTGCAGGGGTCGGCGTGACGCCAGCCGCGCCGGGCGGCCGGGCGGGGGTCGCGCGGACCGGCGGGTCGGGCGGGCGTTCACCGGCGCGCGCACTGGCGATCGGAAGCGCTTCGATCAGGCTGTCGATCGCACTGGGCGGCATCGGCTGCGGTTTGCCGGTGGCGATGCGCACCCCGGGAGGCAGCACGCCCCGCGCTGCAGCGACCCGCGGTCCCGCGGCGGCCGGATCCACGGCGGCGGGCGACGCGGCCAGCGCGTCGTAGGTCTGGCGCGCGTCCTCGCCGGCGCCCA
>DATINB010000461.1:0-6519 GCA_035474775.1 Luteimonas sp. | reverse complement strand
CGCCGGTGGCCGCGGCTGCAACGCCGGTTCCCCGGCCAGCGTCCGCTCCGGGCCCAGGGTGGCCGGTGCGGGCACCCAGCTGGCGCCGCGGCGCTCACGGATGGCCTCCAGCAGGCCGGCGATGGGTGCCGGATCGCGCTGGCTGCGCGCGCTGCCGGCGGCCAGGGCATAGGGCGGCGTGCCGGCGGCGACGAACACCACCGACTCCGGGCGATAGCCCAGGCGCAAGGTGGGCGCCGCCTGCGTGGGCGAGGACGGCACCAGCCGCCAGTGGCGGTCGCGCAGCGGGCCATCGAGCGCTTGCGGTCGCGAGCGCTCGCCGGCGTCGTCGGTGCCCAGGCGGTAGGCGATCCAGGGGCCCGCCCGCGGCGTCCACGCGCCGCCGGAGTCGCCGGATCCGCGGCTCCACAGGCGCCACTCGCCGGCATCGTCGCCCACGGTCGCCACGTCCACGCGATCGACCGGAAAACGGCCGTCCAGCACGAAGTCGTAGACGGTGCCGTCGAAGCCGTCATCGGCTCGCGTGGCGGTCGCCGCGGTGCCCTGCAGGTCCAGCCACGACCCGTCCCGCGGGTCCGCTTCGACGTCGACCTCCGCGGCGATCGACTGCACCAGCAGCACGCCGCTCCGGCCTTCGGGCACCACGCGCAGGTAGCGGGCGGCGCCCGCGACGGGCAGCCGCACCCGCCGCAACGTGCGCCCGTCCTGCGCCAGCACCAGCACCGGCAGATCGGCCTGCAGCGGGGTCCACACCCGCAGGTCGTCGCTGCCGTCGATCCGGTAGCGCGCGTCCACCGGCGGCTGCGCATCGGCCAGGCCCAGGGTCAGCGCGACGATGCGGCCACCGGCGTCGCGCGTGTCGACCAGCCATGCCGTCGCCGGCTGCACGCGGACGCCGGCGCCGGCGGCATCCGACAACCGCGCTTCCAGGCGGCGCATGCGGCCGTCGTCGTCGCGCTCGCTGACGATGGCGATGGTGCGCGCCTGCTCGGCATCGCCACCGGGCAGCGGGAACCACGGCAGCAGGCGTGATTCCACCGGCCCGTCGGCGTTCTCCGACGCCGCGATCACCTCCGCCGGCACCGCACGACCCTGGGCGTCGAACACCACCAGGTCGCGCAGCGACGGAAGGGACGCGCTGCGGTACTGCGCCGCCCCCAGTTCGATGCGGTGGGCGCCCGCGCCCGGCTCCTGCAACTGCACCGGCCACTCGCGCACGAAGTCGTCGCGCCCGTCGGCCAGTGCGGGCGACGGGGCGAGCGCCAGCAGGGTCAGGGCCAGCCACGGCTTCACGGTGCGTCCTCCACGGTGGAATCGGGCGCGCGCGGCGGCGCCGGCGCGAACCACCCGACCAGCGTACACAGCAGGCCGTAGGCGATGAAGGAGCCGATGCCGAGCAGGTTGCCGAGGTGCTGGCGGTCGACCAGCACCAGCTTGGCCAGCACGATCGCCATCAGCACCGCGCCAGCCAGCCACAGCGCCCGCTGGCCGCGACGCGAGCCGGTGATCCAGGCGATCACGCCGAGCACGCTCCACACCAGAGTCAGCGCGGTCTGCGCCAGGCTGGTGGACAGCATGCCGTCGCTCCACGGCACCTGGCCCCAGTGATGCACGCCGCGCAGCGTGATGCAGGTGGCCAGCAGCACCGCCGCGCCAGCCAGCAGCGGCAGCCGCAGGCGCACCAGCCTCCCCGGTGCGAAGCCGCCCCCCAGCCAGCGTGCCAGCAGCACGAGTACCGCCAGCTGCGCCAGGTCGAGCGGGTTGACCAGCGGCAGCCACGGCAGCGGCGCAGGCTCGCCACCGTTGCCCAGCGCCAGCAGCCAGCCACCGGCGAGCAGCGCCGAAACGACCCCCTGCAACCGCACGCGCATCGGCTCGAAGGCCACGCCCAGCGGGCGGGCCAGCCACGTCCAGCGCACCTGCGCCAGCGCCGAGAGCGCCAGCCAGGGCAGCGCCACCAGTGCCGGGGTCCAGCCCGCGCCCAGGCCCAGCGCATCCGCCAGTTGCGGCA
This sequence comes from Luteimonas sp., assembly GCA_035474775.1. Lineage (GTDB taxonomy): Bacteria > Pseudomonadota > Gammaproteobacteria > Xanthomonadales > Xanthomonadaceae > Luteimonas. Next base: position 4,508 of record DATINB010000461.1, on the reverse strand, counting down.
TGAACAGCGAGACCACGGTGGGCCACAGCAACCACCACGCCAGTTGCGCCCAGGGGGCGAAGCGGTCGCCGCCGTCGCGCAGGCACGCCAGGCTGCGCACGCCGAGCACGGCGAACAGCGGCCATGCCCATGCGCCGTGTCGGTCCAGCGGCGCGGCGCCCAGGTCCGCCTGCAGCAACGCCAGTGGCACCGCGGCGATGAAGCCGGCCAGCGTGGTCAGGGCCAACGCCGGGGCCGGCCGGCGACGCTGCACTTCCGCCGCCAGCCACCCGGTCACCGCGGCCACGGCCAGCAACAGCGTGTAGCCCGCGACCTCCACGTCGACCGAGCGGAATACCTCGTTGGCCAGGGTGCCGCACCACCACGCCAGGCCCCAGGCATACCAGGCCGCAGCCGCGCGCGTGTGGCCTGCGCCGCGCTCCACCCAGGCGCTGGCGAACCCCGCCAGCGCGACCAGCAACGCGCCCATGAACGCCGCGTTGGCGATCGGCGGCAGTGGCCCCTCGGACACGGCGTCCAGCCCCACCAGGAACGCGAAGGCCGCGGCCATCTGCAGCCCGAACCCGGACCAGCGGGGCAATGCGCGCGACAGCCGCGCGCCCAGCCACACCAGCGCCGCGCCTTCCAGCGCGAACACGCTGGCGGTGGCCTGCGCGGACAGTGCCAGCGGCACCGCCAGTGTCGCGAAGCCTACCGCCAGCAGCGCGTGCGCCTGTCCCAGCACGTCGAACCGCGGGCGGCGGACCAGCCGCCATGCCAGCAACGCGTACACGCCGGCCAGGCCCAGCGCGCAGAACGCCAGCGGCAGGCGGGCGCCGTCCAGCAGCGCGGCCTGCAGCGAGAACGCCACCAGCGGCGTGCCGAACAGCAGGCAGCCGTCGATGCGGTCGCCGCGCCCGGCCGGACGCCGACGCGCCTGCAGCACCGGCAGCAGCAGGTAGAACACGAAGAACAGCAGCAGGAACGGCTGCGTTCTGGCGTAGTCGGCCGGGGTGTAGCGCAGCACGCCCCAGGCGATGCCGATACCCCAGGTGAAGGCGAACCCGAGCAGGTTGAGCACGCGCCACGAGCGCACCCACGCGATCGCGAAGATCGCAACGTTGAGCAGCGCGTAGTAACCGAACAGGGCGACGTGGCTGCCACCGCCGGTGGACAGCCAGATGGGGGCCAGGAAACCGGCGAGGATGCCGAGCACCGCCAGGGTGCGCGAATCCTGCAGCACCGCGAGCACGCCGAGCCCGGCGACCAGCGCCACGCTGAACGCGAACGCGGCCGCGGGCGGCAACAGCGGATACAGGCGCGCGGCGGCGAACACCACCAGCAGCAACACGCCGATCGCCCCGCCCTGCACCGCCAGCGCGAAGCTGCGGTTGCGCGTGCGGTTGCGCCACGCGAACACCAGCGCCGCGAGTGCCGCCGCCGAGACCGCGGCCAGGCGCAGCTCGATCGGCAACCGCAGCAGCCCCTGGTCGCTGGCGTACTTGAGCAGCGCGGCGACGCCGGCCAGCAGCACCAGCATGCCGATCTTGACCGGCACGTTGCCGACGGTGAACCACCGTTTCACCATGCGCAGCAACAGTGCGACGCGGCCCGGGGGCCGCGGGGCGGAGGGCGCTTCCCGTCGCGGCGGTGGCGGAGGCGGCGGCTGCGGGGACATCGACGGCGGTGCCTGCAGTGCAGGCACCGCCTGCGATCCGGGCATTCCCACGTCTGCCGCGGGTTGCGGCGCAGCGGCGACCGGCGCCGGCGCCAGCCCGGGCGTCACCTCGGGCACGCGCGGGGCCGCGGTCGGCACGGCAAGGCCGGCCTGCGGACGCGGCGACGGCGTCGCCAGGACCAGCGCCTCCAGATCCGCCACGCGCTGCTTCAGCCGGCCCAGTGCGACCAGCACCACCACCAGCAACACCGGCACCGCCAGCACGGCGAGCCCCACCAGGACCAACATCGATTCCACGCGCGCTCCCCGGCGGCCGGACCACCCGGCGCAACCGCGCCACAGTAGCGTGCGCGGCGACCGGACAAGAAAAGCCCCGCGCGGGGCGGGGCCGTCGGTTGCATGCGGGACGCGGCTACTTCGCCGCGACCACCCGCACCATCTCCAGGCACTTGTTGGAGTAGCCCCACTCGTTGTCGTACCAGGCCACCAGCTTGACGAACGTGGGATCCAGCGCGATGCCGGCATCGGCATCGAACACCGAGGTGCAGGTCTCGCCGCGGAAGTCGGTGGCCACCACCTTGTCCTCGGTGTAGCCCAGCACGCCCTTCAGCGCGCCCTGGCTCTGCGCCTTCATCTCGGCGCAGATCTCGGCATAGCTGGCCGGGCTGTCGAGTTCGACGACCAGGTCGACCACCGAGACGTCGGACGTCGGCACGCGGAAGCTCATCCCGGTGAGCTTCTTGTTGAGCTCGGGAATGACCACGCCGACCGCCTTGGCCGCACCGGTGGACGACGGGATGATGTTCTCCAGGATGCCGCGGCCGCCGCGCCAGTCCTTGTTGGACGGCCCGTCGACGGTCTTCTGGGTGGCGGTGGCGGCGTGCACGGTGGTCATCAGGCCGCGCTTGATGCCCCACTTGTCGTGCATGACCTTGGCGATCGGCGCCAGGCAATTGGTGGTGCACGACGCGTTGGAGATGATCGCCTCGCCCTTGTAGGTGCCCTCGTTGACGCCGAACACGAACATCGGCGTGTCGTCCTTGGACGGCGCCGACAGGATCACCTTCCTGGCACCCGCGTCGAGGTGCTTCTGCGCGGTGGCCTTGTCCAGGAACAGGCCGGTGGATTCGATCACCACTTCGGCGCCCACCGCATCCCACTTCAGCGCGGCCGGGTCGCGCTCCTGGGTCAGGCGGATGCGCTGCCCGTTCACCACCAGGTCGCCACCGTCGATGGACACCTCGCCGTCGAAGCGGCCGTGCACCGAGTCGTAGCGCAGCATGTAGGCCAGGTAGTCGGGCTCCAGCAGGTCGTTGATGGCCACCACCTGGATGTCGCCACCGAAGTTCTGCACGGCCGAACGCAACACGTTGCGGCCGATGCGGCCGAAGCCGTTGATGCCTACCTTGATCGTCATGGTGCGCTCCTGCGGAAGACGGGGGTCGGAAAGACGGCTATTTTAGCCCCTCCCGCACACGTCGAGCCGATACGCATGATCCGCCTGCTGGCTGTCCTCGCCTGCCTGCTGCTGCCGGCCGTTGCCCACGCCTGGAGCGCCAACGGCCATCGCACGGTCGCGTACCTCGCCGCCGCCGAGCTCACGCCCGCCGCGCGCGCGCAGGTCGCGCTGCTGCTGGCCGGCGAGGCGGACCCGACCCTGCCGGGTATCGCCGCATGGGCCGATCGCCTGCGCGACGACGATCCGGCGCGCGGCGAGGCCACCGCGCCCTGGCATTACGTCAAGTTCGAGCCCGGCTGCGCGTTCGACGCCGCCACCTGCAAGGGCGGCGACTGCGTGATCGGCGCGATCAACCGCAACTACCTGGTGTTGTCGGATCCGCGCAGGCCACGGGACGCGCGCCGCGATGCCCTGAAGTTCCTCGTGCACTTCGTCGGGGACGTCCACCAGCCACTGCATGCGAGCCCGCGGGACGACAAGGGCGGCAACGATGACCAGGTCAACTGGCAGGGCAAGGGCAGCAACCTGCACCGGGTGTGGGACCGCACGATCCTGGAGTCCCGCGGGCTGGATCCGGTCGACTACGCGGCGGCGCTGCGCCGCCCGGCCGCGGCCGCCGGGGATGCCAGCCTGCGATCGCAGAGCCCGGCGGTGGACTGGGCGGTGGAATCCTGCCGGCTGGTGGCGTCGGGACGGCTCGACCCGCCGCGGCGGGTGCTCGACCAGGCCTACATCGAGACCGGCCGGCTGCTGGCCGAGCAGCGCCTGGTGCAGGCCGGGCACAGGCTGGCGGCGATGTTGAACCACGCCCTGCGCTGACGACGGGGCCCCCGGGGGCTGCAGGCGCGGCGATGTCCGCCTGCGCGCTGCCTGCACCGCTTCGACCAGGGTCAGTCCGTCCCGCTGGCCGGATCCGTGCCTGCGTTCGGCGTCGGTTGCAGGCTGGCCACGATGCGGGCCAGGGAAGCGTCGGCGCTGCCACCGGCGGGCACATGGACCACGCGCTCGTCGCCAGCGGGCACCTCCAGCGTGGCCAGCTGGTCGTCGAGCAGCGATGCGGCCATGAAATGGCCCTCGCGGTTGCGCACACGCGCCACCAGCGTCTCCCTCGACACGTCGAGGGCCACCAGCAACAGGCCTGGATCCGCACCGCGCAGCACGTCGCGGTAACGGCGGCGCAAGGCCGAGCACGCGACCACCACGCCTCCGCCGCGCCGCGCCTCGATCCACGCGGCCACCGCCGCCAGCCACGGCCCGCGATCGGCATCGGTGAGTGCGATGCCGGCGGCGAGGCGGGCGTGGTTGGCAGCCGGGTGGAGGTCGTCGGCATCCAGGAACGGCCGCTGCAGGATCCCGGCAAGCCCGCGGCCCAAGGTGGTCTTGCCGCTGCCG
>DATINB010000460.1:0-1994 GCA_035474775.1 Luteimonas sp. | reverse complement strand
GCTGGGACATGCTCGGCGTCACCGGCATCGAGTTCCCGCTGTTCGATCCACGCACGCCGGGCGATCGCAGCGCGCGTCTGTACATGCCGACGACCGAAGGTGAAGCGAGCGCGCCGTATTTCAACGCGGTGCAGATGATCGACCCGGCCAGCGGCCGACGCGCCGTGCATCGCTATGGCCGCGACCTCCTCGCCGAAGAACACGTCTTCGTTCCGCGCCCAGGCAGCACACGCCCGGATGACGGCTGGCTGGTCGGTACCGTCCTCGATCCCACCCGCAACCGCAGCGGCATCGCGGTACTGGATGCGCAACATATCGGCGACGGTCCCCTTGCGACCGCATGGCTGCCGTATGCGTTTCCGCTGGGGTTCCATGGGCATTTCGCGCAGGCGGCGTCATGAGCCACGGGCGCATCTGGCGGATCGCCGCGCTGCTGGCCGCCCTGGCGCTGTGCCTGTGGATCGGATGGCACGACGTCGACCTGCGGGTCCCGCGGGAGGTGGTGCAGACGGAGATCCGGATGATGATTCGTCGCACGCTGCAGGTCGGGCTGCAGTGGCTGGCCCCGGCCATGCTGCTGGCGCTGCTGATGCGCGAAATCCGGCGTCGGCCGACGCAGCGTCGCCACTGATGCAGCTCGGCGTGTCGCGAGGACCGGCCTCACCGGACTGGGCCGCCCTGCCGACCCTGATCGCCGCCGTGCTGCTGGCGACCGCGGTGTCGGCGCCGGTCCGGATGGGCTGGATCGATCCGGCACCCGGCCTGGTGCTGGCCGGGGTTCCGGTTCTGCGGGCCTTGCTGGAAGGTCTCGGCCCGCTGCTCGTGGCACTGCAGCTGCTCTGGCGCGATCCGCTGGCACGCAGGCCGATGTCGCTTGCGGGGCGGCGTCCCTGGCAGGCGCTCGGGATGGCGGCAGTGGTGCCGCCCGCGTTCGCCATCGCGGGCGCTTTCAACGGCCAGGCGGCAGCGGCTGCGCTTGTCGGTGCGACGACCCTGTCCTACTGCCTGATGGAGGAGTCGGCCTGGCGCGGCGTCCTGTTCAACCGGCTGTCGGGCTGGCGCTCGACACCACGCGCGCTCGCCATCGGCGCTGGCTGGTACCTCTGGCACCTGTCGTTCCTGGCGCCCGACGCCACCTGGACGCGCGAACTCGCCGTACTGGCTGCGCTGCTCGGCGGCAGTCTGCTGCTGGACCGTCTGGCCGGGCGCACCGGCGCTGTGATGACCGTCGCCTGCGCCCATCTGCTGGTCAACGTGCTGGCGTTCAACCCGCTGGCCGCGATCCTGTCACCCGGCCAGCGGCTCGGCGTGGCGCTGCTGTGCGTCATCGCGTGGGGGTGGCTGTTGCGCAGGCGGACGCGACCGGCTGTTGCCTGATCCGATCACGGGCCTGCAGCGCCCGGCGCGTGCCGGTCCACACCTTGGCCCGCGACCGGGCGCCGGAACGTGCGGGGCCGGGACGGATGCCTGGCCGGGACTTCCCGCAGCCCCGCCGACTTCAGCCACCGCACCACCATCGTCGGCAGGGCCGGCAACTCGGCAGACATCGACGCGGGCACGCGCGCCACGCCGGCGAGCAGACTCATCGCCTCGACGTCGACTGCCGCCAGTTCGAGCCGCGCATGATCGGATGTGGTCTGCCAGCGCAGCAGCGTGAGCGCCTGCAGATCGACTGCCATGGGCGGGTGGCCCTGCCGCGTCAGCACCAGTCGGGTGGCCTCGATGCGCAGATCGAACGTGGCGGTACGGCGCCGCAGCAGCGCCTTGAGCGTCAGGTAGCCCGGCAGGCCGATGCCGAGTGCGAACGCGAAGATCGCGCCGTAGGCACCGATGCGCAGCACCGCGTCGTAGAAGACGATCATGCCGGTCGCCGCGAGCGCGCAGGCCACCAGCGTCACCGCGACGATCAGGACGGTGAGCGTGCGCATCCGCAACGGAACCGCCGCAAAGCGCAGCCGCCAGGCCGTGCCGTCACGCGTCCAGTCCACCCGGGT
>DATINB010000459.1:0-6831 GCA_035474775.1 Luteimonas sp. | reverse complement strand
CGCCAAGGTCAGCATCGTCAGCAACCGGCCACAGACCACGCGCCACCGCGTGCTCGGGATCGCCACGGTTCCGGGTGGCCAGCTGCAGCTGGTCGACACGCCCGGGTTGCACCGCGAGCAGAAGCGCGCGATGAACAAGATGATGAACCGCGCCGCGCGTGGCGCGCTGGAAGGCGTCGACGTGGCATTGCTGGTGGTCGAGGCCGGGCGCTGGAGCGACGACGACTCGCTGGCCTACGACGCGTTGCGCGATGGCGGCGTGCCGGTGGTGCTGGCGGTCAACCAGGTCGACCGCATCACCGACAAGTCGGCGCTGCTGCCGTACCTGCAGCAGGTGACGGAAGGCCGCGACTTCGCCGGGGTGCATCCGATCTCGGCTCTCAAGCGCAAGGGCCTGGACGGGCTCACCGCGACACTGCTGTCGCTGCTGCCGGAACAGGCGGCCGCCTACGGCGAGGACGAGATCACCGACAAGAGCCAGCGTTTCCTGGCCGGCGAGCTGGTACGTGAACAGCTCATGCGCCAGCTCGGCGCCGAACTTCCCTATGCCACGACGGTCGAGATCGAATCCTTCGTCGAGGACACCACCACCACCCGCAGTGGCCTGCTGCTGCGCATCGGCGCGGTGATCTGGGTCGAGCGCGAGAGCCAGAAGGCGATCGTGATCGGCAAGGGCGGCGTGCGCCTGCGCGAGATCGGCAGCAAGGCACGGCTGGGCATGGAGCGGCTGTTCGACACCAAGGTGTTCCTGCAGACCTGGGTGCGCGTACGCGAGGGCTGGTCGGACGACGACGCGGCGTTGAAGACCCTGGGCTACGAGCTGTAGGCGACGCGCCGGTGGCCTGGCCGCCGCGCGACGCGTCCGCCGCCGGGCCGCTCCTACAATCCGGCCATGCGCATCCTGTCCCAGCCCGCCTACGTCCTGCACGCGCGCCCCTGGCGGGAAACCAGCCTGCTGCTGGAAGTCATGAGCGAGGACCACGGGCGCCTGGGCATCGTGGCCCGTGGGATCCACGGGCCGCGCCGCCAGGTGCTGCGTGCGGCCCTGCAGCCACTGCAACACATCCGTTTCGATGCCGTGTTGCGCGGCGAACTGGCCCAGCTCAATTCCGCCGAGGCCGTCGACGCCGCGCCGCGACTGCGCAGCGACGCCGCGTTGGCCGCGTTCTATGTCAGCGAGCTGTTGATCCGGCTGGCCCCGCGCCAGGATCCACGCCCCGAGCTGTACGCGCTGTACGGCGAGGTGCGCATGCGCCTGGGCGAGGATGCGCAGCCGCTGGCGTGGACGCTGCGCCGTTTCGAGCGCGATCTCCTGCAGGCGCTGGGGGTGGGCTTCGATCTCACGGTGGACGGGGACGGCGCCGCGATCGACCCGGCCGCGCGCTATCGCCTCGATCCCGAGCACGGCCCACGGCGGGTGCGCGACGCGCGCAGCGGCGAGCGCCTGCGCAATGCCACCGGCCGGGCGTTGCTGGCCCTTGCCCACGACGTGATGCCGGCGGCGGCCGAGTTGCCGGCGCTGCGGCGTGTGCTGCGCACGCTGCTGGCGGACCAGCTCGGCGGCCGCGGGCTCAGGTCCTGGGACCTGATGGCGCAGCTCGGCCGGCTCGCCGTGCCGGGTCAGTCGCCGTCGCCGGGCCCCGAACCCGGGCGACCTGCCGATGACAGCGTGGCCTGAGTCGCGTCCAGGAAACGCGCCAACGCGTCGGGGTCGGCGGAGCGCCGCTGGAGGTCGATGGTGGCGCTGCCGAGGCGGCACGCGCCGACGAACCCGCAAGAGGCGCGCAGCCGATGCAGCGCGGCCTCGATGCCGCCGGCGTCGCCACGGTCGAACGCGCCCCGCACCGCGTCGCGCGAGCCCGCCAGCTCATCCAGGAACAGCCCGCGCAGCGCGTCCACGTGTGCCTGCTGGCCGTGCAGCGCGGACAGCGCCGCCTCGTCGTCCCAGACCGGTTGGCCCAGGTCGCGGGCCGCCGTCTCGGCGACCCGCGGACGGCAGGGCGACGGAGCCGGGGCGCCGAGCACGGCGGCCACCGCCGCATGCAGTTCGGCACTGCCCAACGGTTTGGTCAGCACGGCCTGGAAGCCGGCCTGGATGAGCGCGCGGTGCAGCGCAGGCTCGCGCGCGGCGGTGTGCGCGATGGCCGGCACGGTGTAGCCATCACGGCGCAACAGGGCCAGCAGGCCGGCACCGTCACCATCGGGCAGATGCGCGTCGAACAGCCACAGCGCGTGGGGATGGGCGGCCGCAGTGGTTCGCGCCGTGGCCACCGTGGTGGCCTGGTCGACCCTGGCGGGAAAGGATTCGAGCGCCGCGGTCATGAAGGCGCGCGTGGTGGGGTCGTCTTCCACCAGCAGGATCCGCGGCGTGTTCATGTCCGCCTCCGACTCGTTATTCTGGCTGCCATGCCGTGCCCGATCTTACGCCTGCGCCAGTGCGTGCTGGGGTGCCTGCTGCCATTGCTGGCCCTGACGGGCACGGTCGAGGCGCGCAGCGCCGTGGTGCGCATCGCACGGGTCACCACGGCGGTGGCGACCCTGCACGACGTCCGTGTGCGACTCGACTGGCCGGACGGTGCCAGGCAGGGCGACCTGCAGCTGAGCGCCGGGCGCATCGATGCCGACGGCCTGGGCTATCACCTGCGGCGACTGGCGTGGCGGTGCCCGCTGTCACGGGATGCCGACGGCTTGCGCTGCGCGGGCGACCTGCGGCTCGGCGATCGACGCGCGCGGCTCGCGCTGGACCTGCGCAGCGCCAGCACCGATGCGGTGCTGTCCAGCGGGCCGGCGCGCTTCGCAGTGCGGCGCACGGCGGCGGCTCCGGACGACACCCTGATCGACCTCGCGCGCGTGCCGGTGGCCTGGGCGCAGGCGCTGTCCACCCAGGCCTGGGCGGGTGGCCGTCTCACCGGTGGGACGCTGGACGGACAGCTGCGCATCGAGGCGCCACGGCGCGGGCCGCTGCGCGTGCACGGTGCGCTCGGCATGCAGGCGGTCGCCGTCGACACCGCCGACGCCACGGTGGCCGCGGAGAACCTCTCCGGCCACGTGCGCGTGGACTACCGTGCATTTCCCACGCGGACCCTGCTCACCCTGGATGCCGCGCTGCGCGGTGGTGAACTGCTGTCCGGCAACGCGTACATCGCGCTCCCGGCGACACCGGTGCGCGTGCGACTCGACGGCCGGCTCGATGCCGGGCAGGGCTGGGTCCTGCCGCGGTGGTCCTGGGACGACGGCGCCACGTTGCAGCTGGACGGATCGGCCGTGCTGGATGCGGATGCCAATGTCCGCGACCTGGCGCTCACCCTGCGCAGTGCCGATGCATCCGCACTGCCGGTGCGCTACCTGTCCGGTTGGCTCGGTCCCGCCGGCCTGGGTGGACTGCGGCTCGAAGGTGCACTCGATGGCGCGCTGCGGCTGCAGGACGGGGAACTGGCGGCGTTCGCGTTGCAGCCGCACGCCCTGTCGCTCGGCGACGACGCGGGCGGCTTCAGCCTCGGCGCGCTCGATGGCGACCTGCGCCATGCCGCGCAGGGTCGCGTCGACAGCACGCTGCACTGGCGGGCCGCCACGCTGGGCGCGGTCCCGGTCGGGCCGGCCACCCTGCCATTCCGGAGCGAGGACGGGTTGCTCGCGATGCGCGCCGATGTCGATATCGGGCTGCTCGGCGGCACCTTGCGACTGGACGGATTCCAGCTGCGCCCGCCCGCCGACGGCGCCGGCTTGCGCATGCAGGCCGGGCTCACCCTGGAGGCGATCGACCTGGCCGCGCTGTCCAGTGCGCTCGGCGCGCCGGCATTCCGCGGCACGCTCGCCGGTCGCATCCCCATGGCGCGCTATGCCGACGAGGCGCTGGCCTTCGACGGCGGGCTGGCCATGGACCTGTTCGACGGCCGTGTGCAGGTGACCGCGCTGGCCATGGAGCGGCCGTTCGGCGTCGCGCCGACCCTGTCGGCCGATCTCGACCTTCGGGGCCTCGATCTTCTCGCCATCACCGAAGTGTTCGACTTCGGCAGCATCACCGGCCGGCTGGATGGCCATGTGGCCGGCCTGCGCCTGGTGGACTGGAGTCCCACCGCGTTCGACGCCAGCTTCCGCACCGTGCCGCGCAGGGGCGTTCGCCAACGCATCAGCCAGCGCGCGGTGCAGAACATCTCCAGCGTGGGCGATGCCTCGTTCGTGGGTACCCTGCAGGGCCAGCTGATCGGGCTGTTCGACGACTTCGGCTATCGCCGGATCGGCATCGGCTGCCGGCTGGAGAACACGGTGTGCCAGATGTCCGGGCTGGGGACTGCCGGCGACGGCTTCACGCTCATCGAAGGCAGCGGGTTGCCCCGCCTGCAGGTGGTCGGCTTCAACCCGCGCGTGGACTGGGCGACGCTGGTCGAGCGGCTCGCTGCAGTGGGATCCGGCGAGGTCTCCCCGGTCATCGAGTAACCCCTGCGATCCGCCGCCGCACCGCCAGGCTGAAGCCCGCCCTGCACGTCGTGGTCGGCGCCTCCGGGTCCGCCCGGGTTTGGTGTAGCGTGGCCGCGGCATTCACGAGGAGACCGCGATGCGCATCTGGACCACCACGCCCCGCTGGGCGGGCACCACCCTCGCGGCACTCGCGCTCACGGCGTGCGTGACCATCAACGTCTACTTCCCGGCCGCGGAGGCGAAAGAGGCGGCACGCGAGTTCGTCGAGCAGGTCATCGGCGACCAGGTCGCGCCGCCGACGCCGGCGGCGACGCCCGGCGGCATGGCCTCGCGCTCGTCCGCGCCGGCATCCGGTTTCGACCCGTGGATGCTGCTCGGCATCGCGCCGGCCCATGCGCAGGCGCAGCCCGACATCACCATCCGCACGCCGGCGATCCAGGCCATCCAGTCGCGCATGGAAGCGCGTTTCTCCGCTGCGCTGCGCGCGCACTTCGATTCCGGCGCGCTCGGCTTCGGTGGCGACGGCCTGGTGGTGGTGCGCGACGCCGCGCAGCTGGCGCTGAAGGACCGCGTGGCGGTCACTGCCGCGGTCGCCGACGAGAACCGCGACCGCAAGGCGGTCTACCGCGAGATCGCGGTGGCCAACGGCCATCCGGAGTGGGAGCAGCAGATCCGCGCGGTGTTCTCGCGCCAGTGGATCGACAGCGCGCGGCCCGGCTGGTGGTACCAGGATGGCGGGGCCTGGAAACAGAAGTAACGGACGTCGGCTGAGCCGGCGTCCGGGCGCCGGTGGGCCTTGGCGAGCTTGCCCGGCCTCCTCGAGGCTGCACGCGATAGGCGCGGGGCGGTCAGCCCCCACGCCGTGGCCCGCCCGCACGTTGCCCTGAACGCCGGCCCGCGCAGCCACGGCCGGTCGACGACGACGGCTTGACCCGCAGCCGAGCCTGCACTAATGTGATAGCACGCTATTACGTTGATGCCATGAAGCAGCGCTCCGAACCCGTGCCGTCCCGCGAGACCAGCGCCTCCCTCAAGGCGCTGGCGAAAGCGCTCGCCGGGTTGCAGCAGGCCGGCGAGGTCGCGGCATTCCTCGAGGACCTGTGCACGCCCGCCGAACTCGAGGCCATGGCGGATCGCTGGCGGGTGGTGCCGTTGCTGCTGCAGGGCATCGCGTATCGCGAAATCCACGAGCGCACCCACGTCAGCGTGACCACCATCGGTCGCGTCGCACGCACGCTGGAGCGGGGCGCCGGCGGGTATGCCGCGGCGGTCCGCCAGCAGCACCCCCGGCTCGCCGAGTCCACCTGAGAGCACGCCATGAGCCCCCCAGCCGCCTCCGCGGCGCGCGATCGCCTGCGCATCGCCATCCAGAAGTCCGGCCGCCTGAGCGAGCCGGCGCGTGCAGTGCTCGCCTCGTGCGGGCTGTCGTGGCGGGAAAGCCGCGACCGCCTGTTCTGCTACGGCGAATCGTTGCCGGTCGACCTGCTGCTGGTGCGCGACGACGACATTCCCGGCCTGCTCGCCGATGGCGTCTGCGACTTCGGCATCGTCGGCCGCAACGTGCTGGCCGAGCATGCCGGCGAGCGCGCCGCCCGCGGCCTGCCCGAGGTGTCGCGCGAGCTGCGCGCGCTCGGTTTCGGTGGCTGCCGGCTGGACGTCGCCGTGCCGGACGCCTGGGACTGGGACGGGCCGCAGCAGCTCGAGGGCCTGCGCGTCGCCACCAGTTATCCGTACCTGCTGCAGGGCTGGCTCGACGCGCACGGCGTGACCGCCGGGGTGGTGACGCTGTCCGGTTCCGTGGAGATCGCACCGCGCCTGGGCCAGGCCGACGTGGTCTGCGACCTGGTCTCCAGCGGCGCCACGCTCGTCGCCAACCAGCTGCGCCCGGTGACCACGCTGCTGCACAGCGAGGCCGTGCTGGCCGGGCCGGTGCTGGCGTTCTCCGGGCCGCGGGCGGGGCTGGCGGACCTGCTGCTGCGCCGCCTGGACGGCGTGCTGCGCCTGCGTGACAGCCGCCTGCTGTTGTTCCAGGCGCAACGCGCCGACCTGGCCGGGCTGATGAAGCTGCTGCCGGATTCGGAACCACCGACGGTCCTGCAGGTCGACGGGGCGGATACGGTCGCATTGCAGGCGCTGTGCCACGGTGCCATGACCTGGCAGCGACTGGAGGACCTGAAGGCGGCCGGGGCGAAGGGGCTGATGGTGCTGCCGGTCGAGAGGACGCTGCCATGAGGCGGATCGACTGGTCGCTGTGCGATGCGGCGGCGCGCGCCGCGGCCCTCGCGCGTCCGGGTCGTGCCGGTTCCAGCGAAACCACCGGCGCGGTGGCTGCCGTGCTGGATCAGGTGGCGGCCGGTGGCGACGCGGCGGTGCGCCAGCTGACCCTGCAGTTCGACGGCCTCGACGTCGTCG
>DATINB010000458.1:0-3124 GCA_035474775.1 Luteimonas sp. | reverse complement strand
GAACAGCCACCTACCAATGTCGGGCATCTGAAAGAGCAGGTTCTAGAGTTCAGCAAGGACCCCAAGCACCGGGTCGGCGGTCGCTATGTCACAGGAATAGGGACACAGGCGACAGCGATCGGTCGTGGTTTCGATGGCCTTGTGGCGCATACGTGGGACGAGAAGATCGAGGAGGCGTATAGCGCGGTCTGTGCCCAGACTAGGCGCTGGAAAAACATTAGCCCTCAAGCCCAAGTCAGTATCGTTGGGGTAGGTTACAGCCGCGGCGCCGTGCTGACTGCAGGACTCACACGCGTCCTCGATCAGCACGGGATCGTCGACCCGGTTGGTCTGAGTTTCGGCCGGGACTTGTCGGGCAACATCACCGTGCAAAGCGCCAGGCCGCCGCTGGTCCCACCCGGGCAAACCGCTCAGGCCGTGGTCCTGCTCGACCCCGTCGCCACCAGCATGCCCGCCAACTTCGACGCGCGACTGCCGCCCAGCGTGATCAGCCGCTTCGCGATCGCTGCCGCCGACGAGCAGCGCACGGCATTCCCGCACCAGACCATCATCGCGCCGGGGATCAGCGACGACCGGCGCTCGCTGAACGTGCTTCTTCCGGGCGGGCACTCCAACGTGGGCGGCGGCAACCGCGAGGCCGGTCTGGAGACCGCGGCCTTCAACGTGGTGGTCGATCAGGTCAACGGCTACCTGGACCGGCCGCTCTTCGCGCATCGGCCGTTGCCTGCCGACCCTGCGCTGTACACGGTCTACCAGGTGCGGGGGGCCACCGCGGTTCCCGGCCTGGATGGTGATGGCCTGCGCGACATGCGCCTCGAGCTGGCGAACTGCAAGATCGTGGATCCCTGTCGCGACGCGGAGCCGATCGACGAGGTACTGGCGGCCCGCTTCGAATACCGCGGCCTGCGACCCACCGCCCCCGTGCCACGGCTCGTCCCAGGCCAGGGGGTGACCACCGCCGTGGCAGGCGTGCCGTCGGGTCCGCCCGCTGGCCGCGCGCCGAGCGATGCGTCGCATCCGTCCCACGGGTTGCTGCTGCAGATCCGCGCAGGCGTCCGCGAGGTCGACCAGGCGATCGGCCGCGAGTACGACGACGCCAGCGAGCGCCTGAGCCGCAGCCTGCTCGCGGCCACCCGCGACAATCGCGACATGTATCCCGGCCGGGCGCATGCGCCGCTCGCCGCGACCGCCCTCGCGCGTGTCGACCACGTCGTCGTGGGCGACGACTGGCGACACGCCTTCGCCGTGCAGGGCGATCTGCACGATCCCTCGCACCGCCGGATCCACGTGGAGATCGCCCGGGCCATCGGCACTCCGGTCGAGCAGTCCGACGCGAAGCTCGAAGCGGCCGACCAGGAGATGGCCCGGCAGCTCGCGCAGGCGCGCGAGCAGGCGCCCGGGCAAATCCAGTCCGGGCCGATGCACTGACAGGCGGCGCCTCGCCGGGCGCTCACTCCATTTCCGGATTGCGCAGCGGCGCCAGGGTGGACAGGTCCGCACCGCGTTCGATCGCGACGATCCGCGCCTCGACCTGCGCACGGATGCGCGCATCCACCGGCGCCTTGGTCTGGCCGAGCGGCCTGCGGTACGCGCGGATCGCCATGGGGCCGTCACCGAGACGCACGTAGGCGTTGCCCAGCTCGATGCCCAGGCTGGCCGACTGCGGGAAGAATGCCGCCACTTCCTCCAACCGGCGCGCCACCAGCGCCCAGTCGTTTCCGTTGTCCTTGTAGATGTAGTCGAACACCTTGCTGGCCATGCTGCTGGCGCGCGTGCGCGGCAGCACCTGGCGCCCGTGCCAGACCTCGGCGAATCCGAACTGCGCGACCCGTTCCAGGCCGTGGAAGACCACCTCGGGATCCCAGTCCCACGCCGGCTGCGGCCGATGATCCGGACGCGTGTAGATGTAATACCCCTGGTAGATGCCCTCGACATTGGTGTCGTCCAGGCTCTCCACGCGGCGGCGGTAGTTGAAGCGGGCTGCACGCATCTGCTCCTCGCCCACCCAGTAGTTCGAGTACAGCCGTTCGCCGCTCGGCTGGATGACCCGGTCGTGGAAGGCACGCAGTTCGCTGAAGCGTTGCCCCAGGTCCAGGCCCTCGTTGCCGAAGTAGCGCCATGCGCCGTCGCTGCCCCCGACGAGTTCGTTGTGGTATTCCCAGGCCCGTCGTTCGCCGATGGTCATGACCGCGGCGGCGAGCAGGAGTGCCGCGACTGCCAGCAGCCGGATGCCGGCCGCCTGCGAGCGTGCACGCCAGGCCCACGCCACCGCGGCACCGGCCGGGATGCACAACCCGACCAGCAGCGGCATGGCGTGGCGGATGCCGCCCCAGATGCCTTCCGAGCCCAGCAGCGCGGCCAGGTAGGCCAGCGCACTGCCGCACACGCTCCACAGCACGCACCTCGCATCGCGCGGCAGCGGCACGCGCCAGAGCAAGCAGGTCCCCAGCACTGACAGCAGCAGCAGCGGCAGCGGCACCTTGGACAGGACGATCAGCGGCCAACTGAACCAGGGCGCACGCCCTGCATACATCCGGCCCCACACCAGGTGCTCGCTGATTCCGCGCCCCTCCACGCCGGTGCGCACGGTGTCGGCGAGTCCCCACAGATAGCTCCGTGGCAGCAGGTGGAAGCGGTCGGCGATCGCGATGCCCTGTCGCCAGTGGGCGAGGTTGAGGTCGGCGATCTTCCCGGACATCGCACGGTTGAATCCGTCGTGCCCGTCGGGGCCGGAATGGAACTGGAAGCCGTACTGGGCCCAGAGCACCACGATGCCCAGAACACCGGCGAGCGCGAGCTTGCCGATCCGCCCCAGCACCTCGCGCACCGTTCCACGCCGCCAGGACCCGATGGCGGCCAATGCCGCCACGGAGACGATGCCGACGATGCCGGGCAGCGCGGAATGCTTGGCCCCCAATGCGAGCCCGATCGCCAGACCCAGGCCCGCCACCCAGCGCCATTGCCAGCGTGTCGCCAGCAGCCCGGCGCACACCGCGGCGATCAGCAGGGTGAGTCCGAGTGGCAGGTCGGTCATCACCACCGGCAGGTGCGCCGCCACGGTCGGGTCGATTGCGAGCCAGGCCAGGCTGCCGACCGCCCAGGGCAGGCCGAAGGCGCGCCACAG
>DATINB010000457.1:0-2029 GCA_035474775.1 Luteimonas sp. | reverse complement strand
CCGTGGGTGTCGCGCAGGCGCTTGGCCAATGCGGTGATGGTCTCCGCGGGGTAGGGAATCAGGTGGAAGCCCCCGGCCACCATGTAGATCGGATGTTTGCGCACGCGGGTGGCCGCCTCGACGATCTCCTCGATGCCGCTGTGCGAGCAACCCGAGATCAGCACGTCGCCATTGTCGGTCGCGAACACGGCCGACAACTCCGGCGGGCCCTGCAGCGCGGCCGGCCCGGTCCAGGTCCTACTGGCAGCGAACGCCCCCCGGTTCAACTGCACGCCATGCGTGCGGTCCTCCGGCCCATGCCGTGCACGCGACGCTCCGAGCCGTACCCCTAGGCTTGCACCATGGACATGCTCGCCGACAGCTTCTGGAACCTCCGTGGCGTGCACCGCGTCGGCGGCGTGCTCGACGTCGGCACGCAGATGTCGGTGGCGCGCAGGCCCGATGGTCGCCTGGTGGTGATCGACGGTTGCGCGCTGGACGCGGCGCAGCAGGCTGCGGTGATGGCGCTCACCGACAATGGCGAACAGGTGGCTGCAGTGGTGCATGTGCACCCGTTCCATACCCTGCACGTCGAGGCGACGCAGCGGCTGTTTCCGGCGGCTCGCCTGTATGGCACCGCGCGTCATCGGCGCGTGGCGCCGTCGCTGCCCTGGACGGGCGCGCCGGTGGAAACCTGGGCCGCGGACCATCCACTTGCCGACCTGTTCGACCTGTCCGTACCCGATGGCGTGGACTTCGTCTGCCCCGACGAACGCGTGCACGTGGCCTCCGTGCTCGTGCGCCACCGGCAGAGCGGGATCGTGCATGTCGATGACACCCTCAACGTGCTGGCCGCGCCCGGGCTGCTGCGGCGCCTGCTGCCGCAATCGTCGCTGCGCATGCATCCGCTGCTGGGCCGCGGACTCGCGCCGCGCCAAGGGGCCGCGGACGCCTATTCGGCATGGGCACGCGGGCTCGCCGCGGACTGGCGCGAGACGCGGATCGTCTGTGCCGCCCACTCGGCGGTGCGGCGGTTTGCGAGCGGCGGGTTCGCACGCGAGGTCGAGGAGGCGCTGGCCGCCGCCGCGTCGACGCTGCAGCGGCATCGCGCCCGCCACGGGTGAGCGCCCCTGCAGTCGTGATCCACCACGCGCCCCGATCCCGATGTCGTCCACTCCCCCAAGGAACCTCATGTATCCCCACCTGCTGTTGCCGGTCGACGCCGGCTCCATCGCCCTTCCCAACCGCGTGCTGATGGCCCCGCTGACACGCTCGCGCGCGGGCCAGCCCGGCGACGTGCCCACCGCACTGAACGCCGCGTACTACGCCCAGCGTGCCGGCGCGGGACTGATCGTGTCCGAGGCGACCCAGATCTCCCGCCAGGGGCAGGGGTATGCGTGGACGCCGGGCATCCACAGCGACGCGCAGGAAGCCGGCTGGAAAGGCGTGACCGACGCGGTGCATGCGCAGGGCGGGCGGATCGCCGCGCAGCTGTGGCACGTGGGGCGCATCTCGCACCCGCTGCTGCAGCCCGGCGGCGCGGCGCCGGTGGCACCCTCCGCGCTCGTGGCCGAAGGCGCCAAGTGTTTCGTGGTCAAGCCCGACGGCACCGCCGGCAACGTGCCCACGGCCCTGCCGCGCGCGCTGGAGACCGGCGAGATCGCCGGCATCGTGGCCGACTACGCGCACGCGGCCCAGCGCGCCGACCGCGCCGGCTTCGACCTGGTGGAGGTCCATGCGGCCAACGGCTACCTGCTGCACCAGTTCCTGTCGACCAACAGCAACACGCGCATCGATGCCTACGGTGGTTCGTTGGATAACCGCGCCCGCATCACCCTCGAGGTGATCGATGCAGTGGTCGCGGTACTGGGTGCCGGGCGCGTGGGCGTGCGCCTGTCGCCGCACTTCACGGCGCACGGCATCGCCGACGACGAGGCTGAGGCGAGCGCGTTGCACCTTGCCCGCGAATTCAGCCGGCGCGGCATCGCCTACCTGCACATCGCCGAGCCCGACTGGGTGGGCGGCCCGAAACTGAGCGACGCATTCCGGC
>DATINB010000456.1:0-5146 GCA_035474775.1 Luteimonas sp. | reverse complement strand
CGAGACGCCCGAGGTCATCGGCACTGTCGGCATCGGCATAGCGGCGGGCCATCACCGCCTGGGTGCGGCGTTCCTCGAGGGGAGCGTCGTCGAGGAACGCGTACGGCTTGGCGCTGAGCGCCTCGGCGGCGAACGGCGACGGCGCCGCCAGGTCACGCGCGATCACGTGGACCGCGCCGCTCTCCATGCGCCCCAGCAGCGCCAGCCAGCCTCCGGCATCCATGGCCTCGTGCAGGCAGTCGTCCAGGGTCTGCGCCACCAGCGGATGGTCCGGGACCTCGCGCTCGCCGACCAGGTTCTCGGCGCAGGCCACCTGGTCCGGGAAGACCGTGGCCAGCAGGTCCTCGCTGCGCATGCGCTGCAGCTGCGGGGCGACCTTGCGCCCACCGCTGAAGCGCGGCAGGGCGAGCGCGGTGGTGGCGTTCCAGCGCCACCGCACGCCGAACAGCGGCGCGTCCAGCAGCGCCTGCACCAGCACGTCGAGTGCGGTGGACGAATGCAGGTAGTGCGCCACCTCGACCAGCGGGAAGCTGTGCGTCGTCGACAGCGACAGCACGATGGCGTCCTCGGTGGCCGCCGCCTGCAGTTCGAAGTTGAACTTGCGGCAGAAGCGCTTGCGCAGCGCGAGGCCCCAGGCACGGTTGACGTGGCTGCCGAATGGCGCGTGGATGACCAGCTGGGTGCCGCCGGATTCGTCGAAGAAGCGCTCCAGCACGAGGGTGTCCTGCGTGGGCATGGCACCCAGCGCCGCCTGCTGGCGCGCCAGGTAGTCGACCAGCTGGCGTGCCGCGGCCGCGTCCAGGCCGACGTCCGCGCGCAGCCAGCGCAGGGCGCGCGCGCTCCGTGCAGGCGCCGCGGGCGGTGCGTCGCCGGCGACCGCCATGGCGTCGCCGGGGTCCAGTCGCGCCGACACCTCGGCGCGCAGGCGCGACACGCCCGCGGACAGCGCATCGCTGCGCCCGGGGGCTTCGCCGAGCCAGAACGGGATGTTCGGCGGGGCGCCCTGGGCGTCCTCGACGCGGACGCGGCCGGCCTCGATGCGCAGGATCCGGTAGCTGGTGTTGCCGAGCTGGAAGACATCGCCGGCCAGGCTTTCGACGGCGAAGTCCTCGTTGACGGTGCCGATGCCGGTCGCCTGCGGCTCCAGCAGCACGCTGTAGTCGCCGCTGTCGGGAATGGTGCCGCCGGACATCACCGCGGTCATGCGCGCGTTGCGGCGCCCGCGCACCGTGCCGTGCACCATGTCGCGATGCAGGTAGCCGGCGCGCGGCCCGCGGCGGCTGCTGAATCCGTCGGCCAGCATGCGCAGCACGGCGTCGAAGTCCGCGCGCGCCAGTCGTGCATACGGCCAGGCGCCGCGGAACCGCGCGAACAGGGCGTCCTCGTGGCATTCGCCGGCGCCCACTTCGGCCACCACCTGCTGCGCCAGCACGTCCAGCGGTGCACGCGGCAGCCGCAGGGTGTCCAGTTCGCCGCGGCGCACGCAGTCGAGCAGGGCTGCGCACTCCACCAGGTCGTCGCGCGACTGCGCGAACAGCCGGCCCTTGGGCAGCCCGCCAACCTGGTGCCCGGAGCGCCCGACCCGCTGCAGGAACGCCGCGATCGAGCGCGGAGAACCGACCTGGCAGACCAGTTCGACATCGCCGATGTCGATGCCCAGCTCCAGCGAGGCCGTCGCGACCAGCACGCGCAGCGCACCGGCCTTGAGGCGCTGTTCGGCGTCCAGGCGCGATTCGCGCGACAGGCTGCCGTGGTGGGCGGCCACGGCGTCCTTGCCCAGCCGTTCGCCGAGGTGGCGCGCGATGCGCTCGGCCATCCGCCGCGTGTTGACGAACACCAGGGTGGTGCGGTGCTCCAGCGCCAGTTCCGCGAGGCGCGCATGCACCTGTTCCCACTGCGCGTTGGACATCACCGCCTGCAGCGGCTCCGGCGGCACCTCCAAGGCAAGGTCGCGGCGGCGCGCGTGGCCGATGTCCACGATCGCGCAGTCCGGCGTCCCGTCCGCCGCGACGCCGGCGCTGCCCACCAGGAACCGCGCCACGTCCTCGATCGGCTTCTGCGTGGCCGACAGGCCGATGCGGACCACCCGCCGGCCGCACAGGGCGTCCAGGCGCTCCAGCGTGAGCGCCAGGTGGCTGCCGCGCTTGCTGGCGGCCACCGCGTGGATCTCGTCGACGATCACCGAGCGCGTGGTGGCCAGCATGCGCCGGCCCGAGTCCGAACCCAGCAGCACGTACAGCGATTCCGGGGTGGTCACCACGACGTGCGGCGGCCTGCGTGCCATGCGTGCCCGCTCGGACGGCGGCGTGTCGCCGGTGCGCACCCCGGTGCGGATCGCGACATCGGGCAGGCCGAGCCGTGCGAGCTCCCCGCGGATGCCCGCCAGCGGAAGCTCCAGGTTGAGGCGGATGTCGTTGGAGAGCGCCTTCAGCGGCGAGACGTAGACCACCACCGTCGCGTTCGGGAGCGGCTGTTCGATGCCCTGGCGCACCAGGGCGTCGATGGCGGCCATGAATGCGGTCAGCGTCTTGCCGGAACCGGTGGGCGCGGCCACCAGCGTGTTGCGCCCGCCCTGGATCGCCGGCCATGCCGCCAGCTGCGCTGGCGTGGGTCCCGGGAAAACCGCGCGGAACCACGCGGCCACCGCAGGGTGGAACGCATCGAGGCCGGTCGTGGCAATGCCCATCGGCCGCCATTATCCGCGGTTCGCTCGCTGATCGCTCCAGCCCGCCAGCGGGGCACCGGCTTGGCACCTGCGGGGAAAACGCCTTGCGGAAACGGATCTGTCACGTCCGGCCGGGGTAGGCTTTTCTCCCCCGATCTCCGGCTCCTGTCCAGATGCCTGCGGAACTGCGACCCGCCGCCCACCTCGCCCTTGCTCCAGTCTCCCTGGCACCCTGCCGCGGGCGGCGCCTCCGCTGATGTGGACGCATGACGCGGTCCTTTACCAGATCGATCCGTCGCTGTTCCTCGATACCAATGGGGATGGCTGTGGTGACCTGAAAGGGATCGAGCAGCGCCTCGAATACGTCCGCTCACTGGGCGCCAGCACGATCTGGCTGCTGCCGTTCTACCGATCGCCGTTCCGGGATGGCGGTTACGACGTCACCAACCACCTGGAGATCGATCCGCGCTTCGGCGACGTGGCCGATTTCGTCTCGCTGGTCGAACGTGCGGAAAGCCTCGGGCTGCGCGTGCTGGTGGAACTGGTGATGCAGCACACCTCCGACCAGCATCCCTGGTTCCAGGCCGCGCGGGCCGACCGCGATTCGCCGTACCGCGACTATTACATCTGGGCGGACACACCGCCCGACGACGGGCTGGAGCCGATGTTCCCGGGCGTCGAGGACAGCGTGTGGACGTACGACGAGGTGGCAGGGCAGTACTACCGCCACATGTTCTACGCGCACGAGCCGGATCTCGACACCGCCAACCCGCGGGTCAGGGAGGAGCTCCATCGCGTGATGGCCTACTGGCTGCGCCTGGGCGCCGACGGCTTCCGCGTCGATGCCGTGCCGTTCATGGTCGAGCGCGCGAAGCTCGCCGATGCCCGCGACGACGGCCTCTGGTTGCTCAAGGACATGCACGACTTCGCATGGCGGCGCACGCCGGGCGCCATCCTCATGGGCGAAGCCGATGTGTCGGTGCATGAGTACGAGGGCTATTTCGGCGACCGTGACCGGTTGACCCATCTGCTCGATTTCTGGAACAACAACCATCTGTTCCTGGCGCTGGCGAGGGAGGATGCGGGAGCGCTGGTGGACTCCCTGACCCACGGCACGCAGCCACCCATGAGCCACCGGCATGCGATCTGGCTGCGCAATCACGACCAGCTCGACCTGGACCAGCTGACGGACGAGCAGCAGGACGAAGTGCTGGACGCGTTCGCGCCTGACGCACGGATGCGCGTCTACGCGCGCGGCATCCGTCGGCGGCTGGCGCCGATGCTCGACGGCAACCCTGCACGGGCTGCAATGGCGCATGCGCTGCTGATATCGCTCCCCGGCACGCCGGTGCTGCGTTATGGCGACGAGATCGGCATGGGCGAGGATCTGTCCCTGCCCGAGCGCACGTCGGTGCGCACGCCCATGCAGTGGAGCGCGGGCACCAACGGCGGCTTCTCCACGGCGGCGCGGGATGCACTGGTCACCAGGCCGATCGAGGATGGCCCCTTCGGGTACCCCTCGGTCAACGCGGAGTCCCAGACCTGGCAGCCGGGGTCGCTGGTGGCACGGGTGCGGGAGATGGTGATGGCGCGGTTGGGCTCCCCTGAAATGGGACAGCGGTGGCGTCCGGTCCGGCACGACTGCAAGGCGGTGTTCGGCCTGCGCTATGGGGACGATGACAACCCCACGGCACTGCTGCTGCTGGTCAACCTGTCCGGGCAGGCCGTGGAATTCGCAATCGACGAGGCAGGCGTGGGCGAGCTGGTCCAGGTGCTCGGTGACGTCGTGTATGGCGAGTGCGTACTGGCGAGGGTGACGATTGGCGCGTACGGGTACCGCTGGTTGCGCAGCAGGCAGCGCTGACCGCAGCCGCACCTGCGGTTAGAGGGACTGCCGCAGCTTCGGCAACAAGTCGCCAAAGGCGTCGATGAAGCGCTCCTGCTGACGGTTGACGTTGTGCAGGTAGATGCGGTCGAAGCCGAGCGACGCGTATTCGTGTAGCCATGCGGCATGCCGCTGGGGATCGGAGGAGATTCGCACGAAGTCGTGCATGTCCTCGGGACGCACGAAGCGGGCCGCGGCATCGTACTGGGAGGGCATCCGCAGCCCGGCGGAGACGTCGCTGCCGAAGACGTTGGTGCGCCACTGCTCGTGGGCGCCGGCCAGTGCGCTGGCATCGTCGAGGTCGTAGGACACCTTGACCTGCAGGCACACCGGCTTGCCGGCGCCGCCGCCTTCGCGGAATGCGTCCAGCACCCTGCGCAGGGTGTCGAGCGGAAGGTTGACGGTGATCAGGCCATCCGCCCACGCACCCGCCCAGCGTGCGGTGTCCTCGCTCAGCGCGGCGATGTAGACCGGCGGCGGTGTCGCCGGAAGGCTGTACAGGCGGGCGCGCTGCACGTGGAACAGGCCCGCATGGGTGACTTCGTCACCGCGCCAGAGCGCGCGCATCACCGTGACCGCTTCCAGCAGGCGCGCGT
>DATINB010000455.1:0-2770 GCA_035474775.1 Luteimonas sp. | reverse complement strand
TCGCTCGCCGCGTCGACGAGCGTTACCAGCGCTGCCGGGGCAGGGCGGGCTGAGTCGGCCTGGCCGTCGGGTCGGCCGATCGCACCACCTTGCAGCTGCAGCGGGAATTCGTGGGTCCGTGAGCGACCTCGAACGGCCGTCGGCGGCTGCCACGCCGCCGCCGACGGCCGCGCCGCGAATCCACATCGCCGGACACCACACGACGCTCGGCGTGGAGCCCGAAGCGCACGCCGACGACCGGCGGCTGCGCCCGCACGAGGAATGGGTGCTGTTCCGGTTCTGTCTGGTGGCGGTGGCGGTGGCCTTGCTGGGCTGCGGCCATGCACGGGTCTTCACCAACCTGTCGAGCGACGACGAGCGCAGCGTTTTCGCTGTGCTGACCCTCATCCTCGGCGGCATCGTGGGCTGTTTCCTGCAGAAGCGAGGCGCTGCTCCCCGCCACGACGAGGCCTCGACGCGGCGGGTCCGGCAATGCCGTGGTGCCCCGCGCCACCGGCCCGGTCGTGGCATGGGTCTTGCATCCAAGCTGGGATATGTTGTTCTTCATCGACGCTTCCTTCTCCGGTCACGCCACGGCGCCCGCGGTTCGCGGGGGGCCGGCCGCCACGGTCCGTCCGATCCGATGACCTGGTCCATCCTGGCGCGTGACGACCAGGGACACCTCGGCGTCGCGATCGCCAGCCGCTTTTTCGCCGTGGGGGCGCTGTGCGTGCACACGCGCCGCGGCACGGGTGCGTTGGCCACGCAGGCGCTGATGAATCCCCTGTACGGGCCGGCCGGTCTCGACCACCTCGGCGCCGGGCGTTCGGCCGACGAGACAGTCCGTCTCCTGACCCAGGCCGACGCCGGCCGTGCGCAACGTCAGCTCCACGTGCTGCCGGCGACCGGCCGGCCTGTGGCCTGGACCGGCGCGGACTGCGTGGACTGGTGCGGTCACCATGTCGAGGCCGACTTCAGCGTCGCCGGCAACATGCTGGCCGGCCCGCAGGTCGTCGCCGCGACCGCCCGGGCCTACCGCGACGCCGCGGGCCTGCCGCTGGCCGAACGCCTGCTCGCCGCCATGGCGGCCGGCGAGGCCGCGGGGGGCGACCGGCGCGGGAAGCAGGCCGCCGCGCTGCGCATCCACGCCGACGAGGACCATCCCCAGCTCGACCTGCGCGTCGACGACCACGAAGCGCCGCTGGTCGAACTGGCCCGTCTCCACCGCAAGAGCCTCGAGCGCTACCAACCCTTCATGGCCTGCCTGGCCGGTCGCCACGATGCCGTCGGTCTGACCGACCGCGGCGAGATCGAGGCGCGCATCGCGCGCTTCCACGCCCGCACCGCAGGACCCGCCCCATGACCGCGCTGCTCGAAGTGCGCGACCTGCGCACCCATTTCATGACCGACGACGGCGAATTCCCCGCCGTGGACGGCATCGGCTTCTCGGTGTCGGCCGGGCACACGCTGGCCATCGTGGGCGAGTCGGGATGCGGCAAGAGCGTGACCTCGCTGTCGATCATGGGCCTGGTGCCCAGCCCCCCGGGTCGCATCCACGGCGGCTCGATCCGCTTCGAGGGCCGCGAACTCGTCGGCGCGCCCGAGCGCGAGATGCAGGACCTGCGCGGCAACGGCATGGCCATGATCTTCCAGGAGCCGATGTCCTCGCTCAATCCGGTGTTCACCATCGGCGAGCAGATCGTCGAAGGCCTGATGCGGCATCGCAGGATCACGCGCGCCGAGGCCCGGGAACGCGCCATCGCGATGCTGCGCAAGGTGCGCA
The DNA here is from genome assembly GCA_035474775.1 of Luteimonas sp. Classification (GTDB taxonomy): domain Bacteria; phylum Pseudomonadota; class Gammaproteobacteria; order Xanthomonadales; family Xanthomonadaceae; genus Luteimonas. The sequence continues at coordinate 1,008 of DATINB010000455.1, read as the reverse complement.
TCCCGGCGGCCGAGCAGCGCTTCCACGAGCACCCGCACAAGCTGTCGGGCGGCATGCGGCAGCGGGCGATGATCGCGATGGCGCTGGCCTGCGAGCCGCGCCTGCTGATCGCCGACGAGCCGACCACCGCGCTGGACGTGACCATCCAGGCGCAGATCCTGTCGCTCATGCGCGAGCTGCAGCAGGAGACCGGCACCGCCATCATCCTGATCACGCACGACCTGGGCGTCGTCGCGGAGGTGGCCGACGAGGTGGTGGTGATGTATGCGGGCCGCATCGTCGAGCAGGCTCCGGTGCAGGCGCTGTTCGACACGCCCCAGCATCCCTACACCATCGGCCTGCTGGGCTCGATCCCCCGGCTCGACGGCGAGCGCGACCGCCTGGCGTCGATCGAGGGCCAGGTGCCGAGTCCGCTCCGGCGCCCGTCCGGTTGCAGCTTCGCCGACCGCTGCCCGTTCGCCGATGCGCAATGCCGCGCGGCCGTGCCGGCCCTGCGCGAGGTCGGCCTCCGGCATCGTTCGGCCTGCCGGAAGGCACCGCTGGATCCGGCGGTGCTGATGGCGGCCGCCATGGAAAGCCGCGCATGACCGCGCCGCTGCTCCAGGTCGAAGGGCTGGTCAAGCACTTTCCCATCCGTCGGGGGCTGCTGGGGCGCGTGGCCAACTCGGTGCGCGCGGTCGACGGCGTCGATCTGCGCATCGCGAGCGGCGAGACGCTGGGCGTGGTGGGTGAATCCGGCTGCGGCAAGTCCACGTTGGGCCGGCTGGTGCTGCGGCTGATCGAGCCGACGGCGGGCAGCGTGCGGCTGGATGGCGAGCCCCTGGGCGCCCTCGACGCGAGCGCGCTGCGGGCCCGCCGCAAGGCGATGCAGATCATCTTCCAGGACCCCTACGCCTCGCTCAATCCGCGCATGACGGTCGGCCAGACGCTGACCGAACCGTTGATGCTGCATGGCCTGCACACCGGCCGCCACCGCGAGCGCGTCGCCGAACTGCTGCACACCGTGGG
>DATINB010000454.1:0-4218 GCA_035474775.1 Luteimonas sp. | reverse complement strand
CTGGACCTGGAGCAGGTCCGCGAGCGCGCCGCGGCGGGAGACGGTGCGCCGGCACTGGCGGGCGCCTACTTCGGTACGGTCGGTGCGGTGGCCCTGGATCGTCAGCGGCAGATCGCCGCGGCCACCTCCACCGGCGGCATGACCAACAAGCGCTGGTCGCGCGTCGGCGATTCGCCGTTGATCGGAGCCGGTACCTGGGCCGACGCCCGCTGTGGCGTGTCCGGCACCGGGTGGGGCGAGTACTTCATCCGCAATGCCGTGGCGCACGACATCAGCGCGCGGATGGCCTATGGCGGAGCCACCCTGGCGGACGCCGCCGACGCCGTCATCCTGGAACGGGTCGCCGGGCACGGCGGCGACGGCGGCGCGATCGCGCTCGACGTCGAGGGCCACATCGCCATGCCATTCAACACCGCGGGCATGTACCGCGGCTGGATCGCGATCGACGGCACGCGCGGCACCGCGATCTTCCGCGAAGCCTGAGCGTCTGGCCCGCCGTCAGCGTACGTACGGCAGCAAGGCCGCCTGCCAGACCGCGTAGCCCGAGGCGTTCATGTGCAGCCGGTCGGCGAGGAACAGCTCGGCGCGCGGCTGCCCCCGCGCATCCAGCATGGGCGTGGCGACGTCGGCGAACGCGACCATCGGCACCGTCGGCGCCCATCGGCGGATGGCGGCATTGGCCTGCCGCTGCATCGGCAGCTGGTGCAACCGCGCCGGGCTCGGCTTGATGGCCACGTACACGATCGGCACGCGCGGCAGGTCGCGCCGGATGCGCGCGACGAATGCCTGCACGTCGTGCAGGACCTGGGCCGGCGTGCGCCCCGCGTCGATGTCGTTGTCGCCCGCGTACAGCAGGATGCGACGCGGCCGGTAGCGCACTACCAGTGCGTCGGCATGCCACGTGGCATCGCGAACCTGCGAGCCGCCGAATCCCCGGTTGATCACCGGGACGCCAGGGAAGTCGTGCGCCAGGCTGTCCCACATGCGGACCGAAGAACTCCCCGTGAACACCACCGCATCGGCGGCCGGCGGCGCCGCGCGGTCCGCTGCGGCGAATCCCGCCATCTCCGCCTGCCATCCGGCCGACGGACGCGCGGCGGGACCGGGATCCGCTGCCGCGCCGCGCAGACCCGTGCAGCCGGGAAGCGTGCCCAGCGCGGAAATCGCCAGAAACATGAACAGGCCGACCAGTCTCATGGTGCCTCCATCCGGGGCCTCGCAGTGGAGCAGGCCGATCGCCTCCCTGCAATGCATGCGGGTGCGGTGGGCCGTTGTGGCAAAATCGCCGACTTCGCACCTGCGCCGTGCGCCTGGAAACAGCCTGTCGATGCGCCCAGCCTCACCCGTCGTGGTGGCATCCGGCACGTCGATCCATGCGCCGGGCGCCGTGGGGTGCGTGCTCCGGGTGGTGCGGAGCGCGGGTCCTTGAGCACGGCCCATGGCTGACCGGCCAGGCCACCTGCCGCGCGGGCCCGACCGTATCCTGAAGGCGACGGTCTGGTCCCTCCAGGGCCTGCGCGCGGCATGGCTGCACGAGTCGTCGTTCCGGCTCGAGGTCTATCTGTTCGTCGTGCTGGGCCCGGTGGGCTGGTGGCTCGGCCAGGACGCGGTGGAGCGGGTGCTGCTGGTCGGCAGTTGCCTGCTGGTGCTCACGGTGGAACTGTTGAACTCGTCAGTCGAAGCGGTCATCGCGCGATACGGCGACGAGCACCACGAGCTGGCGGGACGTGCGAAGGACATGGGTTCGGCAGCGGTCTTCGTGTCGATGCTGAACGTGGTGATGGTGTGGGGCGCACTCCTGCTGCCGCACGCCACGTGAGCCCGGCAACGGGCCCGCAACTTTCGAGGATGCACCGGCAATGATGGAACTGCTCTCCGACCCGCAGGTATGGATCCTGCTGGTGACGCTCAGCACGATCGAGATCGTGCTCGGCATCGACAACCTGGTCTTCATCTCGATCGCGGTCAGCAAGCTGCCGGCCGAGAAGCGTGAGTTCGCACGCCGCTTCGGCATCGCGGTGGCCTGCATCACCCGCATCGGCCTGCTGCTCACGCTCGCCTGGCTGGCGGGTCTCACCAGCGACCTCTTCACGGTGTTCGGTCAGGGCATCTCGGTGCGCGACCTGGTGCTGATCCTCGGCGGGGTGTTCCTGATCGTCAAGGGCATCCTCGAGATCCGCGAGCTGGTGCTCGGAGACGGGGACGCCGGCAACGCCGCGGGCAAGGCGGCCACCTCGTTCGCGATGGTGATCGCCCAGATCGCGGTGATCGACATCGTGTTCTCGCTGGATTCGGTGATCGCCGCGGTCGGCATGGCCGGCGACTACATCCCGGTGATGGTGGCCGCGATCCTGGTCGCGGTGGGCGTGATGCTGCTCGCCGCGCAGCCGCTCGGCCGGTTCATCGACACCAACCCGACCATCAAGATGCTGGCCCTGGCGTTCATCGTGCTGATCGGCAGCTACCTGGTGGCGGAAGGGTTCGAGCTGCACATCCCGCGCGGTTACGTGTACGGCGCGATGGGCTTCTCGGGCCTCGTCGAATGCCTGAACCTGTGGGCGAAGCGGCGCGCGCTGCGCGAGGTCGCATGAACTACCTGCACCTGATCGACCCCATCGCGCTCCAATTCCCGGCCTTCGAACTGTTCGGCCGCAGCTTCCACCCGGCGGTGCACTGGTACGGGGTGATGTACCTGCTGGCCTTCGCGACCGCGTGGGTGCTCGGCAACCGCCGCATCCGCGCCGGGCGGCTGCCCGGAGTCGACGCCAACGGTTTCGGTGACCTGATGTTCTACGGCATGCTCGGCGTGGTGCTGGGCGGACGCATCGGCTACGTGCTCTTCTATGCCTTCGGCGACCTGCTCGCCAACCCGCTGATGCTGTTCAAGGTCTGGGATGGCGGCATGAGTTTCCACGGCGGCCTGCTCGGCGTGCTGGTCGCGGCCTGGTGGTGGACGCGCGTGCAGCGCCAGCACTTCTTCGACGTGATGGATTTCATCGCCCCCTGGGTGCCGCCGGGCCTGGGTTTCGGGCGCATCGGCAACTGGATCGGCGGCGAGCTGTGGGGCAAGCCGACCGGCGAGCCGTGGGGCGTGGTGTTCGTGCGCGCGCTGCCACCGGAAATCCAGGCGCTGGACCTGGTGGCGTTGCGCGCACGCTTCCACAGCGGGCTGCTGGCCGAGCATGCGCGGCATCCCTCGCAGCTCTACCAGGCCTTCCTCGAAGGGCTGGTGCTGTTCGCCGTGCTGTGGTGGTACTCGCGCAAGCCGCGCCCACGCCATGCCGTCTCCGGCCTGTTCGCGCTGCTGTACGGCGTGTTCCGGTTCCTGGTCGAATTCGTACGCGAACCGGATGCGCAGCTCGGCTACCTGGCGTTCGGGTGGCTGACGATGGGCCAGGTGCTGAGCCTGCCGCTGATCCTCCTCGGCCTGTTCCTGCTCTGGCTCTCGCGCCGTTCCCCGACGCTGCAGCCCGCGCCGCGACCGGGCCCGGTGCCGGCCACGCCGGGCCCCGGCTGAGGCCACCATGCGGCAGTACCTCGACCTGCTGCGGCACGTGCTGGAGCATGGCCATGATCGCGGCGACCGCACCGGCACCGGCACGCGCAGCGTGTTCGGGTGGCAGATGCGCTTCGACCTGCGCGAGGGGTTTCCGCTGCTGACCACCAAGAAACTGCACCTGCGGTCGATCGTGCACGAGTTGCTGTGGTTCCTGCGCGGCGACACCAACGTGGCCTACCTGCAACGGAACAAGGTGGGCATCTGGGACGAATGGGCGGGTGCCGATGGCGAACTCGGCCCGGTCTACGGCAAGCAATGGCGGCGCTGGGGCGCGGCGGACGGCCGCGAGGTCGACCAGATGCGCTGGGTTGTCGACGAGATCCGCGCCAACCCCGAATCGCGGCGACTGGTGGTCAGCGCGTGGAACGTCGGTGAGCTGCCGGAGATGGCACTGATGCCGTGCCACGCGTTGTTCCAGTTCCATGTCGCGCACGGCCGGCTGAGCTGCCAGCTGTACCAGCGCAGCGGCGACATCTTCCTCGGTGTTCCGTTCAACATCGCCAGCTACGCGCTGCTGACCCACATGGTGGCGCAGGCCACCGGGCTGCAGGTGGGCGATTTCGTGCATACGCTGGGCGACGCGCACCTGTACGCCAACCATTTCGACCAGGCACGCGAGCAGCTGGCGCGCGCGCCGGGGCCGTTGCCCACGGTGCGGC
>DATINB010000453.1:0-3250 GCA_035474775.1 Luteimonas sp. | reverse complement strand
CCACGTGCACGTCTATGTCGCCGATGTCGACGCGGTGTACGCACGTGCGCTGGCTGCCGGCGCGACCGCCGTGCAGGCGCCGGTGCAGAAGGGCGACGCCGACCGGCGCGGCGGCTTCCGCGATGCGGGCGGCACCACGTGGTGGGTGGCGACGCAGATCGCGGACGCGGGCGACGCCCACGCACGATGACGCGAACGCACGGCACGCTTGCAGGCTGGAACGAGGCGCGCGGTTTCGGCTTCATCACTCCCGCCCAGGGCGGCGGCGGCGACCTGTTCGTGCACGTGTCCGCCTTTCCGCGCGACGGCGTGCGGCCCACGGTGGGGGAGCTGGTTTCGTTCGAAACGGAGACTGTGGCCGACGGCAAGCGCCGCGCCGTGCGCGTGATGCGGCCGGGGACGCGCAGGCCAGTGCCGCGACGATCGGCGGCCCCGCGAGCCGCGGCGCCGTCATCGCCGCTGCGTGCCGCGGCGGCACTGCTGGTCCTGCTGGCCGCCGGCGCCTATGCCTGGTCGCATTTCGATGCACCGGGCGCAGACACGGCAGTCGTGGAATCGCCGGCGCGCGCGAGGCCGGTGCGCGCCGGCGCGCCGTCGGCAGCAGCACCGGCACCGGCACCGGCACCCGCACCGGCACCGGCACCCGCACCCGCACCCGCACCAGGGCCGGCGCCGGCGTGGGCGCCCTCCCCCAGGCTCGACCGCACGCCGGTGGTCGCCGCATCGCAGCCGGGCTTCCAGTGCGACGGGCGTACCCTGTGTGCGCAGATGACATCCTGCGCAGAAGCCGAGTACTTCCTCCGCAACTGCCCGGGCGCCGAAATGGATGGCAACCAGGACGGCGAACCCTGCGAACAGCAGTGGTGCCACTAGCCGCGACGCCGCGACACCGGGAGACCCCATGACCATCGAAACCGAAGACGACGTGGCCGCGCTCAGGCGCATCGGGCGGATCGTCGCCCGCGTGCTGCAGGCGATGCTGGATGCCGCGCGACCCGGCATGACCACGCGCGAACTGGATGCGCTGGGCGAGGAGCTACTGGAGCGGCATGGCGCGCGCTCGGCGCCACGACTCACCTACGACTTCCCCGGGGCGACCTGCATCAGCATCAACGAGGAAGCCGCCCATGGCGTTCCCGGCGCGCGGGTGATCCAGCCGGGCGACGTGCTGAATGTCGACGTCTCCGCGGAACTCGACGGTTATTTCGCCGATACCGGCGGCACGATCGTGGTGCCGCCGGGCGATGCGCGCAAGGGCCGACTGTGCGACGCGACGCGCACTGCACTGGACCGCGCGATGGCGGCGGCCCGCGACGGCCAACCGCTCAACGGCATCGGTGCGGCGATCCAGCAGACCGCCCGGGCGCACGGGTTCCGGGTGATCGAGAACCTGGGCAGCCACGGGGTGGGCAGGGCCCTGCACGAGGCACCCGAGCACATCCCGGGCTACTTCGACCCGCGCGACCGGCGCCGCCTGCGTGCCGGGATGGTGATCACCATCGAGCCATTCCTGTCCACGCACAGTCGCCGCGTCTCCGAGAGTTCCGATGGCTGGACGCTGGTGGGCACGCCCGACAACCTGTCCGCGCAGTACGAGCAGGCGATGATCATCACCCGGGGCGACCCGATCGTGGTCACCCGCCCATGAGCGAGGGCGCGCCCCAGCGGGTATCCGGCGGCACGTCGGACGCGCGGAGGCTCGCGCTGCCGGCCCTTGATTCGCGGCCGTGGCCGCAGCACGCTGCCGGCAACACGGGAGACGACAGATGAAGCGCGTGACCGGAATCGGCGGGATCTTCTTCAAGGCGGCGGATCCCAAGGCGCTGGGCGCCTGGTACCGCGACCACCTGGGCCTGGATGTGTCGGACTGGGGCGCCGCGATGTTCCAGTGGGGCGGCGCGGACAGCGCGCCGGGCATGACCCTGTGGAGTCCGTTTGCCGCGGACACGCAGTACATGGCGCCCGGCACCGCGTCGTTCATGGTGAATTTCCGTGTCGACGACCTCGACGCCCTGCTGGCCGCACTGCGCGCCGAAGGCTGCAACGTGGTGGACAAGACCGACAGCTCCGAACAGGGCCGCTTCGGCTGGGTGATCGATCCGGAAGGCAACAAGGTGGAGCTGTGGCAGCCACCCGCGGGCCAGTGACCGGACCGGGACGCACGCGCCGGTGAAACCGCCCGCCGAGGACACGGCCGCGCGTGAGCCGATCTGGGACGCCATGCAGGACTTCTGGATGGACACCGATCCGGAGTTCGCACTGGCCGACATCGCGCGCACCTGTGCGCGGTCCGGCTACTCCATCGACGAGTTGCGGGCGATCTACTGGAACGAGGTGCGCCCGGCCGTGTCGTTCAACATGGCGATGATGCCGGCGCCGGAATGGGCGGGTTTCGAGCTGGAGTGGCTCAAGCGCCGGATCCTGAAGACGTCGCGGTTCGGCAAGCCGTTGCCGCGCGAGTGGCTGCATCCCTACTGCGCCGGCTGGTGGCAGCGGTTGGCTGCCGAGGTGGGCCGGCGCCGGGCGCTGGCGACGCTGGAGATCCGCCCGCGCACGGCCGGGTGCGCGGACGCGGCGGACGATGCCACGGTGGGCGGCGCATGACGCCGGTCGTGTCCGCCGGCCTGGCGCTCACGCTGGCCTTGCTGCAGGCCGGCGTACGCGCGCCCGGCGTGCCCGCCACGGCCCGGCCGGCCCCGGCACCCGTGCCCTGGACCGCCGAGCAGCGCGCGACCGCCGTCGATGGCTGCCGCAACAGCATCCTGCTGAATGCCACCCGCGATTACCTGCAGCGCAACGGCCTGCGCGAGGACCAGCTGCCGGCCGACTTCGCGGCCCGCGCGGTGCCGGCGATGGAGCCCTACCTCGCGATCTGCGACTGCATGATCGACGCGGTGGCCGCCGACACGTCGCTGGCCGACTTCAACGCAAGTGCCGAGTCGATGGCGGCGCGGATCCAGGCGTTGGCGGCGGACGGTGGCCGTTGCGCGACCGGTGGGAGCGGCTAGCCCGCAAACGAAAAGGGCCGGCTTGCGCCGGCCCTTGGTCATTCCGCGATCCGAGGATCAGGCGCGCGTGTCACGCCGTCCGGCGAACGCCGGCTGGCCGCCGCTGCGGGTCTTGGGACCGGCATGCGACTGCGGACCACGCGCGGCCGGCTTGCCATGCGCGCGGTGCGCCGGCTTGCTGGGCGTGCGGCCCGGCGGACGCTCGCCGCCCTGGCGCTGGCCACCGCCGTTCTTCGGGATCG
>DATINB010000452.1:0-9908 GCA_035474775.1 Luteimonas sp. | reverse complement strand
TTCGATCATGCGTTCGACGTGCGGGTCCTCGCACGTGTCGCCCTCGAGCATCAGCCGCGGGGCGATCTTCGGGTAGCGCGCCGCGAACTCCCGCGACAGCCGACGCAGGTAGGTCAGCTCGTCTTCGTAGTACGGCAGCAGTTCGTCGAGCATCGCGGGCACGCCTTCCCGCCCGCGGCGGAACCGGCGATCACGCTAGGTTTCGAGGCGCCTCGGCGCCATTCGCCGATCGGGCTAGGCCGTCTGGCGCACGGGTCGGCGTGCCCGGTCAGCGCGCCCGGGCCGACGGTGCCTCGGCCGACGCCCGCGCGGTGCGCGCGGTCCGTGCGAGCCGCGCCTTGACCTGCACGTGCTCGACGCGCAGGCGCTCCAGTCGCGCCTGCAACGCCTCGTCGTCGATCCAGCGCCGCGCCTGCGCCTGGCGCACCTGCAGGGTATGGGCGATGTCCGCGAACGGCAGCAGGGCGAGGTCGTCGGCGGGGCCGAAACCGGCCAGCTCGTGGATGCGCCGCAGGTTGCGCTGCTGCTGCGCGGCACGCTCGCCCTGGCCGCTGCCGTAGCCGACCAGGAAATCGCGCACGGCGGCGTGGGTGCGCGCGTCGAGCCGGCGCGAGGCCACCAGCACGGCATGCGGAATCGGATCCGAGCGCCACAGCACGCGCAGCCGGGCGTACTGGTCCGGGAAGCGCGCGGCGAAACGCTCGAGGTCGGCGCTGTTGTTGCTGGCCACGTCGGCCTCGCCGTTGGCGACCGCCAACGCGTTGTTCTGGTGGTTGTCGACGGTCACCGAACGGAAGTGCAGCGCCGTGTTGATGCCACGGCGCGCGAACAGCTGCGCCTCCGGCACCATGTAGCCGGACACCGACAGCTCCTCGCCGCGTGCATAGCGCCAGCGGCCGGGCGTGCCCAGCACCATCGCCAGGTCGCGCACCGGCCCGCCGCGCCGTGCGAGCAGCACCGAGCGGTAGCCGGTGGAGCCGTCGCGACGCGCCAGCCGCGCGATCACGTGCATGCGGTCCTGGAGCACGGTGTCGAGCGCCAGCTTGCCGGACAGGAACGCCACGTCGACGCGGCGGTCGACGATGGCGCGGTGCATGCCCTCGTAGGTGCTGACCGACACCGCTTCCACCGGCCGCCCGAGCGCGCGCGCGAGGTCGTCCAGCAGCGGCTGCCAGTCCTGTCGCGACTCGGACGGGCCGCCGGTGGGCAGGATGCCGAAACGCAGCGGGGTCGCGGACGGCGCCGCGCCCGTCGCCGCCACCGCGGACGGCAGCAGGCAGGCGAGCAGCAGGCAGGCGAACAACCGGAACGCAACTGATGGCACGGACAGGCGCGCGGAACGGGGGAACGCCATTTATAGCATCGTCCCCCGTGCCGCAGGCGGCGTCGCGGGCTCAGCCCTCCACGATCCGCCTCGACGCCACCACCGCCTCCACGCGGTTGCGCACGTCGAGCGCGCGGAAGATCGCGGCCAGGTGGATCTTGACCGTGCCCTCGCTGATGCCGAGGTCGCGTGCGATCAGCTTGTTGGGCTTGCCGAGCGAGAGCAGCCGCATGACGTCGATCTGGCGCTCGGTGAGCAGCCTGCGCAGGGCGTCGAGCGATGGCTGCGCGTCGACCGGCGCGGGCAGCGCGGGCAGGCCCGCGTCCGCGGGTGGCACCCAGCCCTGCGCGGTGACCCCGGCGAGCAGCATCGGCGGCACGTAGACGCCGCCGGACAGCACCAGGCGCACGGCCGACAGCATCACGTCCGGCGAATAGGCCTTGGGGATGAAGCCCTGCACGCCCAGCGCGAGCAGCGCGCGGATCAGTCCGATGTCCTCCGACCCCGACAGCACCACCACCGGGACCGACGGCGCGCGGGCGCGCACCGCGGCGACGTGGGCGTGGCCCTGCGCACCCGGCATCGCGATGTCGATCACCGCGAGGTCGACCGGCTCGGTCTCGAACCGGTCCACCGCGGCGTCCAGCCCGGCGACGTCGGCCGCGACCACGAAGTCGATGTCAGGCCCGAGCTCGGCGAGCTTGGTCTTGACGCCTTCGACGATCAGTCGGTGGTCGTCGGCGATCAGGATCTTCATCGGGGTCCTCGCGTCGAGTGCGCGCCAGGGCGCGGTGGGGCGGCCATGCCCCGCGCCAGGTCGCCCGGCGCGTGCGGGTCCGCCGAGACGCGGAACGCGAAGGGACCATAGTGCGCCGGCCCCCGCAGCGGCAATAGCAGCGGGCCGCACCAACGGCCTAGCGCCAACGGGGTATGGCCGCTGGCGGCGGGGTCGCGAACCATGTGCGGCCTGTCACCCATGGTCGCCACGATGGACGCGCACTCCCGCACACGATCCGTATCGATGTCGCGATGCGCACGTTGGCGTGCCGCGCGGATCGTGCTGGCTGCCTGGGCGTTGCAGGCCGCGGTCGCGTCGGCGCAGGCGCCGCCCGGATCCGCCGACAGCGCATCCGCAACGACCGACTCGCCACCCGTGGCGGCGGATGGCGTTCCAGCAGTGGACGCCGCGGCGACCGACCCGACCTCCGCCGCGGTGGACGACTCGCCCTGGTCGTGGCCGGTGCCGCCGCCCTCGGGCCAGTCCGCCGTGGCCGCCGATGCCGCCGAGGACCGGCTCCCGGAAAGCGCTGCAGCCGCTTCCGTGCAGCCTGCCGCCGACACGCCGCCTGCCGTGCCTGGGCCTGCCGTGCCTGGGCCTGCGGAGCCTGGGCCTGCCGTGCCTGGGCCTGCGGAGCCTCCGCCGGCGGTGCCCGTGGTGGGTTCGGCCGCGGTCGGCGCAATGCCCCTGTCCGGCGTGCTGTTCCGGGTGTCGCCACCCACCCCGGCAACCGGCGACCCCGCCGCCGCGGGCGTGCCCCCGGCACCGAGCTTCCTGTTCGGCACCATCCACTTCGGCAGCGAGGCCGAGCTCGGCCTCGATGCCGCGTCGCTGGCCACGGCACTGGCGTCCGCCGACACGCTGGTCGGCGAGATCGACGTGGACACCGTGGCCGGGCCGGCGCTCGACCATTACCGCTGGCTTCCGCCCGGGCAGCCGCTGTCGACGCTGGTCGATGCCGACGCGTGGTCGATGGCGCGGCACCTGCTGCCGGACATCGCGCCGGAGACCCTGGAACGCATGAAGCCGTGGATGGTGCTCGCGCTGGTGGAGGCGCGTGGCGAGAGCCTCGGCGAGGACACGCTCGACGTGCGCCTGCAGCGCATGGCGCGCGCGCGGGGCATGCCGCTGGTCCAGCTGGAAACGCTGGAGGACCAGCTGCGCGCACTCGACTGCGTGCCGCCCGACGCACAGGCGTTGGTCCTGCAGGAGCGGCTGAAGACGCCCTGGGTGCTGCGCGAGATGTCCCAGCGTGCGCTCGCCCACTACCGCGGCCGCGATCTGGGCGCCTGGCTCGACGACGTCGACCGCATGCCGGGCCTGGGCGACGCGGCGCGGGCCATCGAGCAGCAGGCGCGACGCTGCCTCGTCGAGGACCGCAACGCGCGCTGGATGCCGGCACTGCTGTCACTGCTGTCCGCGGGTGGCCGCTACGTCGCCGTCGGCGCCATCCACCTGCCCGGCGAACAGGGCCTGCTGGCAGCCCTCGCGCGGGCCGGCTACCGCATCGAGGCGGAGCCGCTGTGACCACGCCTGCCTGCCGGCGCCCCGCGCACGGCCCCCACTGCACGACCCAACGGAGCCGGCGATGAGCGCAACCGACAGGCAGGTCTTCTGGGGCCAGGGCGCGTTCCTGAGCCCGCAGCACCTGCAGGCACAGGACGACTGGCACCAGGCGATGCGCCTGGACCTGCGGCGCAGCCTGCAGCCCTATCCCTGGGGTTTCGAGGAGCTGGCGGTCCGTGCCGATGCGCTCGACGCCGGCACCCTCGACATCGAGCGGCTGGTGCTGCGCACCCGCGACGGCGAACGCCTGTGCGGGGGATCCGCCGTCACCCGCGGCAACGTGCGGCTGCCCGAGCGCGCCCTGCGCGACCTGGCGCCGCGCGACAACGAGCCGATCGCGCTGTGGCTGGTGCTGGCGCGCGAGCGCACCGTGCAGGGCCTCGCCGCCGCGGGGCGCCTCAGCGAGCGCCATGCGCTGGCCAGCGACGAACTCGCCGACCGCTACGATCCGCAGGCACCAGCGGCCAACGTCGATTTCCTGCTCTACCAGCCGATGCTGGTGACCTCGCTCGACGACAACGCCGAGGCGTTGCTGCGTTCCTGCGAGGCCTACAAGTTCGCCGAGGTGGTGCCGGCCGGGCCGGGACGCTTCCGGCTCTCCGGGGACTACGTGCCGCCGTTGCTGGCGCTGCGCGCATCGACCAACCTGGCGCGCTGGACGCGCGCGCTGCGCGACCTGCTGGTCTCGCGCGGCCAGGACTTCGCCGCCACCAAGCGCCAGCGCGGCATCCGCGCGGCATCGACCAGCGCGCAGGAAGCCATGCGCGTGGTGATGATGCAGACCTTCGCGCGGCACATCCCCGCGTTCGAGGAGCACGTCCGGCTCGGCATGGTGCCCGCGCACGCGCTGTACCAGCAGCTGCGCACGCTGGTGGCCGAGTTCTCGGTGTTCTCGGAGGAGATCGGCTTCTTCGGCGGCATCGGCAGCGATGCCGCCACCGCGCTGCCCGAGTACGACCACGACGACCTGCGGCGCTGCTTCCGCGTCGCCTTCGAGCGCGCCGAGGTGCTGGTCAAGGCGCTCACCGTGGGTGCCGAGGTCGGCGTCACGCTGGCCTGGGATGGCCGCTTCTTCAAGGCCGACCTGCCGGTGACGCTGTTCGAGAACGACCGCACGCGCTTCTACCTGGCGTTCGAGTCGTCGCTGAAGGGCCAGGACCTGTTCACCCGGTTGTCGCGCACCGGCAAGATCGCCTCGCTCGAGGAGATGCCGCGGCTGCTGTCGGCGGCGCTGTTCGGGCTGAAGATCGACCTGCTGCCGGTGCCGCCGGAGGAATTGCCGCAGAAGACGCCGAACACGACGTATTTCCTGGTCGACACCACCCATCCGTTCTGGCAGATGATCCGCAACGCCCGCAACATGGCGGTGGCCTGCGACCTGCCGCCCGACGACACCGTCATCAAGCTCTACCCCGTGGCGACCGAGGCCTAGCCGGTGGCCCGTCTCCTGCACCACTTCATGCCGTTGTTCTCGTTCGGGCTGGCGCTCGACGAAAAGGTCGCGGCCAACGCCGCCAGCGAGCCGGCCGCGCGCGTGGTGGACGCCGCGCGCACGCTGCTGGAACGCGCCAAGGCCGCGGCGGCCGCCGACGGCAAGCGCCCCGAGCACGTCGAGGACGCCACGTTCGCGGTGGTGGCCTGGATCGACGAGATCATGGCGCGCCACCCGGCCTACCTGACCTCGGCGACGCCGCTGCAGGTCACGCTGTACACCACCAACAACGCCGGCAACGAGTTCTTCCAGCACCTGGGCGCGCTGCGCGACGGCCAGGACGAGGTGCGCGAGGTCTACTACCACGCGCTGCTGCTCGGCTTCGTCGGCCAGTACTACTACGAGAACGGCGACACCGGCGAGCTCGGCCGGCTGAAGGAACTGCACGCCCGGCAGCTGCCGGTGGCGCCCGCGCCGCTGCACACGCTGCGCGAGGAGAAGATCACCCCGCAGCCGTACTCGGGCGACATGCCCGCGGGCCCGCGCTACCCGCGCCAGTGGGACCACCTGCTGCTCAAGGCCGGCATCGCCGTGGCGCTGGCGATCCCGCTGGGCTACCTCGGCTGGGCGCTGCTCGCGGCGCCGGCGCCGGTGGAACCCGACCTGCGGGCACTGGTGGACGCGCAACTCACCGGCTTCCCGTGCTCGGACCTGCGCGCGTCGGTGGATGCCGACGACCGCGTGCGCGTGGACGGGCACGTGTCGCGCCCGGACGACATCGCGGCATTGCGCCAGCGGGTGACCGCGGTGGAAGGCGCGGCGGATGCCAAAGTCGACGTCGCGCTGCGCATCTGGCCGCACTGCGAGGTGGTCGCGCTGCTGAAGCCGCACGCCGCGCGCAACCGCGACGGCAACCACGGCCTGGCCGTGGCGCCCGTCGCCGGGCACAGCGACCGCTTCATCGAGAACGAGCGCGTGATCGTGGACCTGGTGCAGGCGGACTACGACGGCTACCTCTACGTCGACTACTACACGGTCGGCGGCGATGTCGCGCACCTCTATCCCAACCCGCACGAACCCGGGAGCGGGCGCCAGCTGCGCGCACGCGAACGCCTGCAGGTCGGCGCCACCGACGCGCGCACCTGGACCATCGGCGCGCCGTTCGGCCAGGAGCTGATCACCGTGATCGCCTCGCCGGTCCCGCTGTACGAGGGCGCGCCGCCGTCGGAGATCGAAGCCGCCAAGGACTACCTGCCGCGGCTGCGGCAGCTGGTCGAGGCGCGCCAGGGGGACGGACAGGTCACCGCCGAATTCCTGTTCATGCAGACGGAGCCCGCGCGATGAACCTGCCCGATGTCCTCGGCCCCGTACGCGGCCTCGTCGCGCGGGTGATGGCGGTGTACCGCCCGGTGGCCGGCGCCGCGCGCAAGCCGCTGGTCCTGCGCCTGGCATTGGCGGTGCTGCTGCTGGCGCTGCTGGTGGCGGTGGTGGCCGCCGCGGTGATGCTGGTGCCGCGCTTGCCGGCGCGCTTCTGGCAGCTGCTGGGCCTGTGCGCGGTGGCGCTGGCGGTGCTGTGGTGGTTCGTGTCCGGGCGCCGGCGCTTCACCTTGCACGGGCGCACGCGCAAGCGCGTCGGCGACCTCGGGCCGGGCAACCTCGACGACGAGCGCGAGCCGATGGCGCGGATGGCGCAGGCCATCGCCGAGGCCAAGCGCACCATCGCGCGCTCGCCGGAGATGGAGAAGGGCCGCGACCCGCTGTACCGCGTGCCGTGGATGCTGTTCGTCGGCGACGAGGCCGCCGATACCGATGCGCTGCTGCGTGCCGGGGCCGAGGTGTCGCCGTTCCCGCCGCCACCGGGCACCGACGCCGGCGCGGTGTGGCGCTGGTGGTTCTTCAAGTCGCTGCTGGCCATCCAGCTGCACCCGAAGCTGGTCTGCGATCCGGATGCGCGCCTCGAGCGCGGCCTGTGGTACCAGGCGCTGATGCTGCTCGCCCGCGAGCGCGAGAAGCTGCCGCTGAACGGCATCGTGCTGTCGGTGTCGCTGGCCACGTTGCTGGGCCCGGCCGACGTGCTCAAGGCCTCGGCATCGCGGCTGCGGCGGCTGGTCGACGAGGCCATGGAGCACCTGCAGGTGCGCGTGCCGGTGTACATCGTGGTCAGCGGGCTGGACAAGGTCCGTGGTTACCAGACGATCCGCAACGCGCTGCCGGCGGAAGCCTTCGCCCAGGCGCTGGGCCACCGGCTGCCGCCCGACCAGGCGGTGAGCGCCGCCACCAGCGGCCAGCTGGACGCCATCCTGCAGCCGATCCTCGACCGCCTCCATGCGCTGCGCCTGACCGCGCTGCGCGCCCAGCCCACCGCCACCGCGCGCCGCGACGTGTTCGAGTTCGTGGAATCGCTGCGCCGCTGCGAAAGCGGGCTGACGCTGTTCGTGACCCTGCTGCTGGAGGACAACACCTTCCAGCGCACGCCGCCTTGGCGCGGGCTGTTCTTCACCGGTGGCGCCGATGCCGCCAATCCGGGCGGCGCGTTCGTGGCCGACCTGTTCACGCGCTTCCTGCCCGGCGACCAGCCGCTGGCCACGCCGAGCCTGCGCGGCAGCGCGGCGCGCATGGCGGTCGCGGGGCTCGGCGCGGTGGCGCTGCTGGGCCTGGGCGCCAGCCTCGCCCACGGTCTGGTCACCGCGCGCCACGACGACGCGCGACTGCTGGCCGGCACCCGCAGCGCCTGCCGGGAAGTGGACGGGCGCATGGCCGGTGCGCGCATCGAATGGGTGGCCGGCTGCGGACGCACCATCGAACGGCTGGAATCCGCGGCCGACGGCGCCCTGCTCGGCTTCGGCATCCGCCGCGCCGACCGCGACATCGCCGCGCTGCGCGACCGGGTCACCGACGACTTCGAGAACCTGATCCTGGCGCCCTACGACCAGATGCTGAGCGAGGACATCGCGCGCGACCGCGCCGGGTTCGAGCACGCGCTCGCCATCGCGCAGCGGCTGCGCCTGCTCGACGCGTGCCGCGGCTCGAGCGCCGCCTGCCTGCAGCAGGAGGCGCCGCACAACGTGGCCTTCGACGCGCGCTCGCGGCTGTTCGCCCCGTTCGTGTCCGCCACCGGCGATCGCGCCCGCGACCGCACCAACGCAGCCGACCTGTTCGGGGCCTACCTGGGGTACCTGCGCTGGCAAAAAAAAAAGAGCCTGGATGACGAGCGCACGCGCCTGGCCGGCCAGCTCCAGCAGCTGATGGCCGGCCACGCGCTCGATGTCGGCCAGGTGCGCGCCTGGGCGGACGCGCGCGGCCACGGCCTGGCGTTGCGCGATTTCTGGCTGCCACGCGGGCGTGGCACCGGCCCGGTGCCGGCGCGCCAGCCCACGGTGTCGCGGGCCTTCCTGCGCCCCACCTACGACGGTGTGATCGCACCGTTCCTGGACACCGCGGCGGCGGCGGCGGAGGTCCCGGAGGCGCGGGTCGAGGCCTTCCGGAGCGCCTATTTCGGCGCCTACTTCGATGCATGGGCAGGCCTGCTGTCGCGCTTCGGCGACGGGGCGGCGCTGTGGAAGGGACGCGAACCTGCGCTGCTGACGCGCGCGGCAGGCGCGCAGAATCCCTATGCCGTGCTGTTCCGGGTGGTCGATGCGCAGCTGTTCGCCCTGCCGCTGGACTGGCCGACGGGCCTGCGCTGGAAGCGCGCCTGGTCGGAGATGCGTGCGCGCTGGCGCACGGCCTGGCGCCCGGCGGGCCGCTTCGTGTCCGGCAGCATCGGTGGCGGGGTCGCGGCACCGCCACCCTGGCTGCTGGCGCTGCAGGACACCTGGCTGGGCGTGCTGGTCCCGCAACAACCGGACTACGCACGCGCCTACCTGCGCCTGCAGGGCGACCGCGATGGCGAGGTCGCCTACCGCATCGCCGCCGACCTGTTCGCCGGCAAGGGCCAGGCGCAGACCCCGCCGGCGTCCGACGTAGCCGCGCTGCTGGCGGCGGTCGACAAGCCCGGCAAGCTGGCCGCCGGCTTCGGCCCGCGCGACCTGGCGGCGTGGTCGGCCGTGCAGGGCCCGGTGCGCCTGCTGCTGCAACTCACCGTCGATCGCGCCGGAGAGTTCCTGGAACGGCGCTGGGACGAGGCGGTGGTCCGCCCGCTGGCCGCGCTGCCCGCCGCGCAGCAGGCGCAGGCACTGGCCGGACCGGAGGGCCGCGTGGAAGCGTTCGTCGGCGACTGGCTGGCACCGTTCGTGAGCGCCGGTGAACGGGCCCCGGTGGGCGTCGCCGGGGTGGCGTTGCCGTTGGCCCCCGGCGTGCGTGCGCTGCTGGCCGGCAGCCGCGCGGCACCCGCCAGCGAAGGGCCGGTCCCGGCCGGCACCTTCACGCTCGACGGTCCCAGCCACCTGGGGACGCTCGTCGAGGGCGCGCAGGGCACCAGCTTCGAAGTCGTCTGCGGCGGACAGGTGCACGCCATCACCAGCCGCGGTGAATCGCTCAGCGACGCACAGATGCAGCTGCAGTGGTCCGCGGCGACCTGCCCGGAGGCGCGCATCCGCATCGCACTGCCGCCCTCCGCAGGCGCGGCGATGGCGGACGCGGCGACTCCGCCGCTCGTGGCCGATCCAACGGCGGCGCCGGGCAGCGCGCCCCCCGCCCCGCCCCCGGTGGCGACGGCACCCGAGCCGGTGTTCCGGCTGACCCTGCTGTATCGCGGGCAGGACGGCTTCGCCCGCCTGCTGGAGGACTTCGCACCGGGCGCGCACGTGTTCGCACTGGGCGATTTCCGCGACTCCTACAGCCCCTCGCAGTGGGACGAACTGGCGCCG
>DATINB010000451.1:0-4726 GCA_035474775.1 Luteimonas sp. | reverse complement strand
GCGCTTCTGGTAGGCCTGCACCACGATGCCGAAGCCGGTCCAGCCGGCCAGCGACGGATCCGACCAGGCGGCTTCGATCACGTCCAGCGACAGTTCCAGCCGGTCGGCTTCCTCGGCATCGATGGTCATGCCGATGCCGTGGCCGCGCGCGCGACGCGCCAGGTCGAGCAGCCGCGGCGCCAGTTCGGCGAGGACCCGTCGCCGTTGCGCATGCTCGTAACGCGGATGCAGCGCGGACAGCTTGACGGAGATCGACGGCGCCGCGATGGGGTCGGCGAAGGGGCCGCTGGCGCCGATCGCATCGATCGCGTCGGCATAGGCGCGCCGGTAACGGTCGGCATCGCGCTGGGTGAGCGCCGCCTCGCCGAGCATGTCGAACGAATACCGGTAGTGGGCGTTGTCGCCCTTGCGGCTGCGCGCCAGCGCTTCGCCGATGGTGCGGCCCATGACGAACTGGTGGCCCATGATGCGCATCGCCTGGCGCACCGCGAGGCGGATCACCGGCTCGCCGACGCGACCCACCAGCCGCTTGAAGGCGTTGTGCACGTCGCGCCGGGTGTCGTCGGCCAGGTCGACGAGGTGCCCGGTGAGCATCAGGCCCCACGTGGACGCGTTGACCAGCACCGAGTCCGACTGGCCCATGTGCCGCCGCCAGTCGGCATCGCCGAGCTTGTCGCGGATCAGCCGGTCGGCGGTGTCCTGGTCCGGGATGCGCAGCAACGCCTCGGCCACGCACATCAACAGCACGCCCTCCTCGCTGCCGAGGTCGTACTGGCGCATGAAGGCCTCGATGGCCCCCTGGTCCCGGGCACGGGCGCGGACCCGGCGCACCAGCCCGGCGGCGGTCTGCTGGACAGCGGTGCGATCGCCCTCGGCTCCCGCGGCCTCCTCGAGCAGGGCGGCCACCCGCGTGGCCTCGTCCGCCGACCACGCCGCGGTGATCGCGGCCCGCAGCGGACCCGGTGCGGGCGGCGGCTCCAGGCCCGGCACGGCCGGGCCGGTGGAGGGTCCGCCGCCGTGCGTCGGGACAGGGGTCGGGTCGAGGACTGGCATACGCTCCCGGAGATGCCGCGCCGGCGGCTTGGTCGAGCATCGATTTTACCCTGCTCCGCATGCCCGCAGCGGCAGTCCCGGCTTGCTGCCACGTGCAGCGGGAGGCTAAAATCACCTCGTTATCCGCGGCCTGCACGGCGTGGCCCGGCCCTACTGGACTCGACGACCGCCGGCGCGGCAGCGCTCCGGCGCGAGGCCGCGCCCGTATCGGCCGGTGGCTGGAGGACGCAGGTGCCGCGCGACGGATCCTGCTCGAGGCTGTGAGGGGGGCCTGACGGGCCCGGGACACGGCGCCGCCCCGGTCACATCCGGGTCGCGCGTCGCCTGCAACGGGCGCGGCGCACCAGCGCGGCAACCATGGATCGCAATGCGAGGCGCAACGTGATGAAAGGCGGTCGTTTGAAGCAGGTGCTGCTGGCGGGTGCGACGATGGCGACATCGTGCGCGGTCTGGGCGCAGTCGGCCGAGCCGTGGCAGCTCAACATGCGGCGCGGCGTGACCGCCACGTCGCACAACGCCTACGAAGCGCACATGCACGTGCTCTGGGTGTGCATCGCGATCGCGGTGATCGTGTTCGGCGCCATGGGCTACGCGATGTTCAAGTTCCGCCGGTCGAAGGGCGCGGTGGCGTCGCAGTTCAGCCACAACACCGTGGCCGAGGTCATCTGGACGGTGGTGCCGGTGATCCTGCTGGTGGTGATGGCGTGGCCGGCGACCGCCAAGCTGATCGCGATGTACGACACCCGCGAATCGGAGATGACGGTCAAGGTCACCGGCTACCAGTGGCTGTGGAAGTACGAGTACCTGGGCGAGGGCGTCGAACTCACGAGCCGCATCAACCGCGAGCACGACCGCATCCGCCAGAGCGGCGAACGCCCGGATCCGGCGCAGGTGCCGGACTACCTGCTCGACGTGGACACCCAGCTGGTGCTGCCCACCGACACCAAGATCCGCTTCGTGGTCACCGCCGACGATGTGATCCATTCGTGGTGGGTGCCGGACCTGGGCTGGAAGCAGGACGCGATCCCCGGGATCATCAACGAGGCCTGGACGGAGATCGAGGAGCCCGGCATCTATCGTGGCCAGTGCGCCGAACTGTGCGGCAAGGACCACGCGTTCATGCCGATCGTGGTGCGCGCCGTGCCCCCGGCCGAGTACCAGGCCTGGCTCGCCTCGAACAAGACCCCGGCCAACGCGCCGCAGGACCCGTCCGCCATCGACCCGACCGGCACCGGCACCGCGCCCAAGGCGGTGAGCCCGGATACCGCCGAGGACGCCGTCGACGAAGGCACGCGCACCGCGCCGGCCGCGCCACTGGCGCCCGATGCCACCACTCCCCCCGCCCCGGCTCCGGCCGCGGGCTGATCGACCCACTCCCGAGGTAGCCAGCCCATGGCCACGACCACCACTGCCGACCACCACGAGCCGAGCGACGAGCACGGCCACACCCAGGGCTTCGTCGACCGCTGGTTCTTTTCGACGAACCACAAGGACATCGGCACGCTGTACCTGCTCTTCAGCTTCCTGATGTTCGTCATCGGCGCCGCGATGTCGGTGGTGATCCGTATGGAGCTCGCGCAGCCGGGCCTGCAGTTCGTCGACCCGGCGTTCTACAACCAGATGATCACGCTGCATGCGCTGGTGATGATCTTCGGCGGCGTGATGCCGGCCTTCGTCGGCCTGGCCAACTGGATGATCCCGCTGCAGATCGGCGCGCCGGACATGGCGCTGCCGCGCATGAACAACTGGTCGTTCTGGATCCTGCCGTTCGCGTTCACGATGCTGCTGCTGACGCTGCTGCTGCCCGGGGGTGGCCCGGCCGGCGGGTGGACGCTGTACCCGCCGCTGTCGCTGCAGGGCGGCAGCAACGTGGCGTTCGTGATCTTCGCCATCCACATGATGGGCATCAGCTCGATCATGGGTGCGATCAACGTCATCGCCACCATCCTCAACATGCGCGCGCCCGGCATCGACCTGCTGAAGATGCCGATCTTCTGCTGGACCTGGCTGATCACCGCGTTCCTGCTGATCGCGGTGATGCCGGTGCTGGCCGGTGCGGTGACCATGCTGCTCACCGACAAGTTCTTCGGCACCACGTTCTTCTCCGCCGCCGGCGGTGGCGACCCGGTGATGTTCCAGCACATCTTCTGGTTCTTCGGGCACCCCGAGGTCTACATCATGATCCTGCCCGCGTTCGGGATCGTGTCGGAGATCCTGCCGACGTTCTCGCGCAAGCCGCTGTTCGGCTACCAGGCGATGGTGTACGCGACGGCCTCGATCGCGTTCCTCAGCTTCATCGTGTGGGCGCACCACATGTTCACGGTGGGCATGCCGCTGGGTGGCGAGATCTACTTCATGTTCGCCACCATGCTGATCGCGGTGCCGACCGGGGTGAAGGTGTTCAACTGGGTCAGCACGATGTGGAAGGGCTCGCTGAGCTTCGAGACGCCGATGCTGTTCTCGATCGCGTTCGTGATCCTGTTCAGCATCGGCGGGTTCTCCGGGCTGATGCTGGCCATCGTGCCCGCGGACTTCCAGTACCACGACACCTACTTCGTGGTCGCGCACTTCCATTACGTGCTGGTCACCGGCTCGGTCCTGGCGCTGATCGCCGCCGTCTACTACTGGTGGCCGAAGTGGAGCGGCCGGATGTACAGCGAGTTCTGGGCCAAGGTGCATTTCTGGTGGACGATGGTGTTCGTCAACCTGCTGTTCTTCCCGCAGCACTTCCTGGGCCTGGCCGGCATGCCGCGCCGCATCCCCGACTACAACGTGGTGTTCTCGGACTGGAACGTGATCAGCTCGGTCGGCGCGTTCGGCATGTTCGCGACGCCGTTCATGATGTTCGCCATCCTCTATGCGTCGCTCAGGTCAGGGGCGCCCGCGCCGGCGCGGCCGTGGGATGGCGCGCGCGGGCTGGAATGGACGGTACCGTCGCCGGCCCCGCACCACACCTTCAGCACGCCGCCGGTGATCGGGCCGGGCGATCTGGCCCACGGCGACTTCGTCGAGCTGGACTACGCCAATGCCACGGCGCACGACGACACCTCGGCCGACAGCAATGTCCGCAACGCGTGAGTCCGGATCCGCGGCCGCCGTGGCGCGCCGCCAGCGCGCGGTACGCACGGCGCTGATCCTGGCCGGCGTGGCGGTACTGGTCTATGCCGGATTCATCCTGATGGGCGTGCTGGCGCAATGAGCGGACACGGCAAGGGCGCGACGAAGCTGCTGCTGATCTCGCTGGCGGCGTTCCTGTTCACCTTTTCGCTGGTGCCGATCTACCGCATCGCCTGCGAGAAGGTGTTCGGCATCCGCCTGGACAAGACCGCGGCGGACGGCAGTGCGGTGGCGGCGCCGGCGCAGGGTGGGCGGCTGGTCACCGTACAGTTCGACGGCGGGGTGAATTCCAGGCTGCCGTGGGCGTTCCACCCCAACCAGGCGAGCATGCGCGTGCGCGTGGGCGAGCAGTACGAGACCACGTACCTGGCGCGGAACAACAGCACCGCGGCGGTGGTGGGCAGCGCGACCCCGTCGGTCGCGCCGGCACGTGCGTCGGGCTATTTCAGCAAGACCGAATGCTTCTGTTTCACCGCCCAGACCCTCGCAGCGGGCGAGTCGCGCGACATGCCGGTGCGCTTCATCATCGATCCGGCGTTGCCGGCCGACGTCAACA
>DATINB010000450.1:0-6015 GCA_035474775.1 Luteimonas sp. | reverse complement strand
TCGACCAGTTTCTGGAAGATCCACGGATGGCTCGAGCGCCACGCGTTGCGCAGGCGCACGGTGGGCAGTGCGGCGTCGGCAGTGGACGCGATGGAAGCGGGGTCTGGCGTGCCGCGGTCTGCGCTGTTCATGCGCGCATTCTATCGGCCGGCGATCAGGCCAGACGCGCGGGCACCGGTGCGGGTGCCGGGTCGGTGTCGGCATCCGCCGCCACCACGCGGTTGCGGCCGCTGCGCTTGGCGTAATAGAGGCGGCGGTCGGCCACCCGCATCAGCGATTCGATGTCGAGTTCGCGGTCGGCGCGGGCATGGGCCACGCCGATCGAGATGGTCATGAACACGAGCGCGCCATTGGCACCGATCGGACGTGCGCTGATGCGCTGGCGCAGGCGCTCGGCGCGCTCGCCGGCTTCGCCGGCGTCGACGTCGAACAGCAGCGCGCAGAACTCGTCGCCGCCGAAGCGGCCGGCGATGTCGTAGCCGCGCAGCGTGTCCTTGAGCTCGTCGGCCACCTTGGCCAGCAGCACGTCGCCCACCTCGCGCCCGTGGCGATCGTTGATGGCCTTGAAGCCGTCGATGTCGACCGTGAGCCAGGCCGCCAGCCGCCCGCCGGAGCGGCCCAGCGACACCGTGCGCTCGGCCTGTTCGAGGAAGGCACGCCGGTTGCGCGTGCCGGTGAGCGCGTCGGTGCCGGCTTCGCCTTCGAACAGCGCGCGCTGCTGGTTGTACTGCTGCAGCAGGAACGCGAACGTCGCCACCACCGGCGCCATCAGCAGCCAGCCCAGCGCGAGCACGTGCAGGAGCGCCAGTGCGCCGCCCGGCGTGGCGGGCTGCGGCGACAGCAGCGGCTGCAGCAATTCCGCGGCGCACACCAGCACAGCCAGCAGCAGCACCAGCGCCACCCAGCGCGGCGCCCAGCCCTCGCTGCGCCACAGCACCTGCACCAGCGCGGGTGCCAGCGGTGCCAGGGCCAGCAGCGCGAGCAGCCAGGTGACGGCCATGCGCTGTGCCTGGGCCTGGGGCGAGAACGCCAGCAGCAGGGCCAGTGCCAGCGGTGCCAGCCACACCAGCCAGTCGAAGCGCAGCCTGCGGTCCTGCGCGCGCAGCAACGCCAGCGTCATCGCCACGTAGCCGGCCAGCAGCAGGCCGGGCGCGAGTGCGCCGGTGAACCGTTCGAACCTGCCGGTTTCCACCACATGCATCCACACGGCGACGGACTGCAGCAGCAGGCCCAGTGCCCAGCCGCGCTGCCCGACGCGATGGCGCGCCAGCCGCTCGCGCTGCACCAGCCACGTGATGACGCCGAGCGCGCCCGAGAGCAGCGCGAACAGGGCGAAGATCGCCACGTCGATCGCTTCCATCAAACGCCGGTTCCCCAGAACTGCCGAAGCGCGCCGGACGTTAGCACGGCGCCGAATGGTGGCCATGAACAGGCGAGGCGACGGCGATGCCCTTGCAACATGCCGGTTTGTCGCCATGCCTGTGCGATGCATCTCTCCTCACCCGACACGCCGCCCGATTCCGCGGCCCAGCGTCGCGCCGACGCACGGCGCGTGGTGCGCGCACTGCAGGCAAGCGTGGCCTTCGTCACGTTGCTGATGGTGGTGTACGTCACACAAGGCCTGTTCGATGCGCGCCTGTTCGCCGTCGCGCCACAGGTGCCCGCCGGGCTGCTCGGCGTGCTCACTGCGCCGTTGCTGCACGGATCGCTGGAGCACATCGTCGCCAACGGCGTCTCGGTGCTCATGCTCGGCACCCTGGCCGGCAGCGTGTACCCGCGCGCCACGCTGGCCGCATTGCCGCTCCTGTGGCTGGGCTCGGGACTGGGTGCCTGGCTGCTGGGCGCGCCCGGCAGCCACCACCTCGGCGCCAGCGGGCTCACCCACGGGCTGATGTTCCTGCTGTTCGTGCTGGGCGTGCTGCGCCGTGACCGGCCGGCGATCGCCGCGGCCATGATCGCCTTCATGTTCTACGGCGGCATGCTGCTCACGGTGCTGCCGCGCGAGGCCGGCATCTCGTGGCAGTCGCATCTCGGTGGTGCGCTCGGCGGCGTGCTGGCGGCCTGGTTGTTCCGCCACCGCGACCCGCGGCCGGTCCGGCGCCGCTACAGCTGGGAGATCGAGGAGGAGCTGGAGGACGAGGCGCGAGGCATGCAGGCGCAGTTCGAGCCGCCTTCGCCCGATGACGTCCCGGTGCTCTGGACCCGCGAGGCCACGGCCCGCGACGACAGCCGCGGCACGGTGCTGCCGTTCCGTCCGCGCCGCGAGTCCTGAGCCCGCGTCGCCCCGGTGCGTGCCACGTGCTAGCGTCGCGGACCCGTTCCGCCGGCACCCGACGCATGCGCCCGAGGCACCTGATCACCCTCCTGCTGCCGCTGGCACTGTCCGTCGCCGGGGCCGGCTGCGATCGCGGCACCACGCAACCGGTAACCGGCGAGCCCGCTGACGCGACCGCCGACACGCCGGCCGGCCAGGCCGCACGGCGCATCGAGGCCGACGTGCGCTACCTGGCCGACGACCGCCTGGAAGGCCGCGAGGCCGGCACGCGCGGCTACGACCTGGCGGCGGACTATGTGGCGCGGCGCTACGTCGACATCGGCCTGCAGCCGGGTGGCGACGACGACACCTTCTTCCAGGCGGTGCCGCTGCTCAAGGCCACGCTGCAGGCCGAGGGCGCCCGCTTCGAGGTGCGCCGCGGCGGCAAGACCATCGCGCTCGCCTTCGGCAAGGAGTTCCTGCCCGGCGCCAACTACAACGCCGCGGAATCCTCCCTCGAAGCGCCCGCGGTGTTCGTCGGACAGGCGGTGCATGCGCCCGAGCTCGACCATGACGATTTCGCCGGGCTCGACCTCACCGGCAAGATCGCGGTGGTCTTCGGTGGCGCGCCGGCGCGCTTCGACGACGACCGCCGCGCCTTTTATTCCTCGTCCCGCGAGAAGCTGCGCGGGCTGGTGGATCGCGGCGCGGTGGGCGTGGTGTTCGTGGGCACCGCCGATGACGAGGCGCGCTCGCCATGGGCGCGCTCGGCGCAGAACTGGCAGCGCCCGTCGATGCGCCTGCGGGGCGGGGACGGCGTGGCGATCGACACCTGGCCGCAGTTGCGCGCGATGGCCTCGGTGAGCGCCGCCGCAGCGGACGCCGTGTTCGCCGGCGGCGACACCTCCGCCGCGATGCTGTCCGACGCGGCCAAGCGCGGCGAACTCAAGGGCTTCGACCTGCCCGGCACGCTGCTGCTGGCCTCGCGCACGCGGGTGGAGCCGGTGACGTCGCGCAACGTGGTGGCCCGGCTGCCCGGCAGCGACCCCGGGCTCGCGCCCGAGCACATCGTCTACACCGCGCATCTCGACCACGTGGGCATCGGGGCGCCGGTCAAGGGCGACCGCATCTACAACGGTGCGCTCGACAACGCACTGGGCGTGGCGATCATGCTGGAAGCGGCGCGGGAACTGCAGGCCACCAGTCCGCGACCGCGGCGCTCGGCGCTGTTCGTGGCGCTGACCGCCGAGGAGAAGGGCCTGCTGGGCGCCGAGTGGTTCGCGCGCCATCCCACCGTGCCGGCGGACGCGATGGTCGCCAACGTCAACATGGACATGCCGGTGCTGACCGCGCCGAGCCGCGACGTGGTGCCGATCGGCGTGGAGCATTCGTCGCTGAAGGGGGTACTGGACGTGGCCGCCAGGGAGGCCGGCGTGACGGTCTCCAGGGACCCGTTCCCCGAAGAGGTGGTGTTCGTGCGCAGCGACCAGTTCGCCTTCGTGCGCGCCGGGGTGCCGGCGGTGTACCTGACCGGAGGCGTGGTGTCGGCCGATGGCGAGCGCGACCCCAGGCTGGCCATGACCTACTTCCTGCGCAACTGCTATCACCAGCCCTGCGACGACGTGGGCCAGCCGATCCAGTACGGCGATGCCGCGCGGATGGCGCGGCTCAATGCCGCCATCGGCAGGCGCATCGGCGATGCCGCCGCGCGGCCGACGTGGAACGCCGGCGACTTCTTCGGCGAGCGCTTCGCTTCCGGGCGCGCAGCCACGCCGCCAGCCGCCGCGGCCGTGCGCGGCGGGGCATCCGCCGCCGGCGCGGAGCCGGCGGCGCCTCCGGACTGACCGCCGCGCCCACGCCAGCGTCCCGGCATCACGCGCCGTCGCGGTGCGCTCGCCGAGGCTTGCCCGCCCATCCGAGGAGCGCCGCCCATGGCCGACGACGCCCGCACCGCCCGCGACGAGCGCGGCCGCCATGGCGGCTGCGCGCTGCCGGGGCTGGTCATCGACAGTTACAACCTGCCCCTGAAGGACCCGGACGGCGACGCCTTCCTCGGCGATCGCGCCAGCCAGACCGCGTTCCGCGCGCTGCTGCAGGCGCGCCGGGACGACCACCAGACCGGCGAGGACGATCCGTTCGGCGATACGCCGAGCCGCGAGGTGTCCAAGGAGCGCCTCGACCTGGTGCTGGTCGGCGGCGATGCCGATGCCGCCCACCTCATGCACGGCGCCATCGAGGACTACGCGCGCAACCTCGCCGACGTGATCCCGGTCTTCCTGGCCCAGCCGCAGTGGACCGGCGTGCGCCGCATCGTGCTGGGCGGCGGTTTCCAGGAAAGCCAGACCGGGGGACTCGCCGTGCGCCGGACCCGGCGCCTGCTGGAACAGGACGGCGTCGACGTCGAATTGCACCTGCTCGGCCACGATGCCGATGACGGGGGCCTGCTGGGCTGGGTGCACCTCGCGCCCGATGACGCCCGTGAACACCACGATGCCTTCCTGGCCGTGGATATCGGTGGCACCAAGATCCGCTGCGGGATCGTCAAGCATGGCCTGCAGGCGGCACCCGACGGCGCGCGCGCCGAGGTGCTGGAGCGCACCAACTGGCGCCACGCCGAGGACGACCCGGACCGCAGCGAGGCGGTGACGCAGATGGCCGGCATGCTCAACGGCCTGATCGCGCAGGCGCGCACCACCGGCCTGCGCCTGGCACCGTTCGTGGGCATCGCATGCCCCGGGCAGATCCGCGCCGACGGATCCATCGCGCACGGCGCCCAGAACCTGCCCGGGGACTGGGAAGCCGACGGCTTCAGGCTGCCGGAGGCGCTGGCCCGGCGCCTGGATCCCGTCGATGGCCAGCCGGCCACGATCGTGATGCACAACGATGCCGTGGTGCAGGGCCTGAGCGAGCTGCCGCGGATGCGCGATGCGTCGGCGTGGGCGGTGCTGACGATCGGCACCGGGCTCGGCAACGCCAGCTACCGCACCCTCGACCCCTCGGCCAGCGTCGCATCCAGCGGGCGCTGACCGACCCACCCGTGCCGCCGCCGGCCCGACGCGCCGGGGCGCCGGGGCGCCGGCGATGGCGCGGGTCGGCTGTTCAGCGCGGCCCGCATTGGCTGGTCGGAGTCCACGGGATTTCCGAGGGCAGGTTCCAGGCGATGTCGGTCACCACGCCGGCGCCATCGACCTGCACGGCCAGGTAACGCACGAGGGGCTCCCAGGCGGTGATCCAGCTCACGATCCGCGTGCCGTGCAGCCGGCCATCCCGCGACGACGGCCCCAGCCGGGCATCGAGCTCGGCCACCGTCGTCCGGCACAGCACGACGGCGGCAGCGGCGGCGGTGCCATCGGTCACCGGCTGCGCGGTGGGTGCCGGGGTGGTGGCGCAGCCCGCGGCCAATCCGAGCGCGGCGGGGACCAGCAGTCTGGCGATCATCATGGCGGAACTCCACGGTGGGCCCCGGCGCAGGCCGGGGAAAGGGCACGCCATCCGTGCCGGATCAGGCGGCCAGCGCCCGGTACAGGCTGAAGGCACTGGTCGAGATCAATACCGCGGATACCGCGAACATGAGCGTCCGTGCCGGGATCCGCTTGGCGAGCACGGCACCCAGCGGCGCCGCCAGCAGTCCACCGATGATCAGCCCGACGGCGGCGATCGAGAACGCCGAAAGTCCGATCGTGGCGATGAAGGTCAGCGAGACGGTGAGGGTCAGGAAGAAGTCCGCGGCATTGACCGTGCCGATGGTGGTGCGCGGGTCG